>NZ_DKTN01000013.1:0-262763 GCF_002473065.1 Limnobacter sp. UBA7229
GGGAGCTGAACTTGCAATGGGTCGCACGATGACCAGTCAGAAAACTTGCCGGCTTGGCGCGCCGAGACCAACGATCGCGCCATGGCGCGAAAGCCAAGACCCGACCGTTACTTTTGGAGGGCTTGGCTTAGTGCAGGCTCAAGCTGACAAGCCGAAATGCCAAGTTTTCGGGCAGCGGTGACCCTTCAAGTTTAGCTCCCAAGCCCACTAGTCCAGTGCAACACAAGTAACCCACGCCGAGTGAGCAGAAAACCTCAGCGGATGTCGAACAACTCCACATCAAACACCAAATCGGTGTTGCCCGGGATTGGACCTGCACCACGCGCGCCATATGCGGTATCAGATGGACAGAACACGATTGCCCGATCACCCACCACCATTTCGCACAAAGCCTGAGTCCAGGCTGGAATCACGCGGTTCAGCGGGAAAGAGATTTTCTCGTTGCGCTTAATTGAACTATCGAACACACGACCATCCAGAAAGGTGCCTTCATAGTGCACTTCCACGATTGAATTCGGTGTTGGCTTTTGTGTACCGGTGCCGCGCTTTTTGAAAGTCAGCTTCACGCCAGATGGCAGTACGAGTTCGTCGCCAGCGGCGGCGTTGTTGGTTGAATCAGTCACGGCATTACCCCAGGTAAGAATTAAGACAAGCGCTTATTCTAACCCGGGGTGTTCAGCCAGCCGTAAATTCAGCCTTGAAATCAATAGGTTTTGTAGGGCAGGAATTTGCCGCTCATATTGATGCTGACGCGGTCACCCATGGGGTTGGGCTCACGCTGCAAATCCATTTTGAAGTCGATGGCACTCATGATGCCGTCACCAAACTCTTCATGAATGAGTTCCTTGAACGTTGTGCCGTACACACTGATCAATTCATAAAAGCGATAAATCAAGGGGTCGGTAGGCACAGCGGTGGGCAGCGATCCCTTGTAAGGCACAACCTGCAGGCAATCAACCGCCTCGGGTGGCAAGGCCAAATACTCACCAATTTTCTTGGCTTGTTCTTCGGTCAGTGTCATCTGGCCCAACAACGCAGCTGTGCTCCATTCCTTGGACTGGCCTAGTACTTTGGCGCAGTCGTCCCAAGTGCATTTTTTCTTGCGCTTGGCCAATACAATCATCTCGGTTACGTCGGTTCGTTTCATGGTGCACTCCTTTGAATCAAATTTAGTGGGGGTGTTGTCTCGGTGCTAATTTTCGTGTTGCTCAAGGCCTTCAGGCCTGGGCGAACCACCGTGGGTTGTTGGTGTAGCTCAGCATTCAGCTTGTTGCTGTCTGGCTCTGTACTGGGTGCAGGTGCTGCGCGGTTCACCAGAAAATCAACCAGGTGGTTGCGAATGGCGTAGTACTGCGGATCATGGTGCACGGTGCTTCGGGTGCGTTCACGCGGCATGGTGTTTTCAACAATTTCAGCAATGCGCGCGCGCGGGCCGTGGCTCATCAGCATCACTTTGTCGGCCAGTAAAATAGCCTCATCCACATCGTGCGTAATCATGAACACGGTTTGCCCGGTGGCCTTCACAATTTGCAGCAACTCGTCTTGAATCGTGCCTCGGGTCAGCGCATCCAGCGCGCCAAAGGGCTCGTCCAGCAACAGCATTTGCGGTTGAATGGCAAACGCACGGGCAATGCCCACTCGCTGTTTCATGCCGCCAGAAAGTTCATGCGGCTTTTTGTTTGCGGCTTTACCCAAACCCACCATGTCCAGATACTTCATGGCGTGTTCACTGATTTCCTCCGGCGACTTTTCAGGCCAACGTGAACGCACACCAAACTCCACGTTTTTCAACGCTGTCATCCAGGGCATTAGCGCGTGGCTTTGAAACACCACACCACGGTCCAGCGAAGGGCCCACCACTTCCTTGCCATTCATGATCACATAGCCTTGCGTGGCTTCATCCAGCCCGGCCAGAATGTTCAGAATCGTGCTTTTGCCACAACCCGAATGGCCGATGATGCAAACAAACTCGCCTTTCTGAATGTCGAAGTTCACGGCCTCGAACACAGGTGGAACCGAGGTATCAGCAGGCGCATAGCTTTTTACCAAACCTTCCACTTGCAAGAAGGCGGCGGCTTTTTCATTGGGTATCAGGTCTTTGCTGAATATCTTGTGTTCAGTCGTCATGGTTGTTTACTCCTTGTAGCTGACCAGCTTGGCCATGCGAGCCAGCAGCGTATCGAGCAACATGCCGATCAAGCCGATGAACAAAATTGCGCTGATGATGTTGGCAATCGACAGGTTGTTCCATTCGTTCCACACGAAGTAACCAATGCCTGTACCGCCCACCAGCATTTCAGCCGCCACAATCACCAACCAGGCAATGCCAACGGAAATACGCATGCCCGTCATGATGGTGGGCGCCGCTGCCGGCAAAATCACCTGAAATGCTGTGCGTAGCGAACTCACCTCCAGCGTTTTGGCCACGTTCAACCAGTCGCGTCGAACCCCTGCCACGCCAAATGCGGTGTTCACCAACATGGGCCATATGGAGCAAATGAAAATCACGAAGATGGCTGAGGTGTCGCTGTCTTGAATCGTGTACAAGGCCAGCGGCATCCAGGCCAAAGGCGATACCGGCTTCAAAATTTGAATGAAGGGATCAAGCGCCTTGTACAACAAGGGCGACATGCCAATCACAAAGCCCAGTGGAATCGCCACCAAAGCGGCCAAACCAAAACCCACCAGCACGCGAAAAATGGAATAGCCCAATTGAATGCCGATGCCTTTGTCATTGGTGCCACGGTCGTAAAACGGATCACTGATGTGCCCCCACAACTTTTCACCCACATCGCCCGGGGTGGGCAATGGGGTTTTGCTGCCTGTGGATGCAGCCTGACCCACCAGTGCTGCATATTCAGGATCTACATTCACCTCGGCTTGCTCGGGCAAGGTGGCAATGGTCCAAATGGCAATCAACACCACCAGGATCAAACCCGACAAAGCCCATGGGGCCCACTTTTGCTTCCTGAAGTCTTTCATGCCGCTTAACCCTTGGTTCTGGAAATTGCGAAGCTGTTGAGGTATTCCTCTGGCTTCTTGGGATCGAAGGGCTTGCCCATCACACTGAATTTTTTGTCGAGCGATGACGGTGGCTGCATGCCCACTTCTTTCATCAAGCGGGTTGCATCGGTGGCCAAAAATACATCTTTGGCAATTTTGTTGTAGTCCACATCGCCCTTGATTTGTCCCCAGCGTTTCATCTGGGTCAAAATCCAGATCGCAAAACTTTGGTAAGGGAATGGATCGAAGTCGATGCGCTGCGGGTCCTTCTTGATACCACCCAAGCCATCGGCATAGGTGCCGGTCAACACCTGTTCAACCACTGTCAGCGGCTGGTTCAAATAATTGGTGGGGGCAATGGCTGCTGCAATTTCCTTGCGGTTCTCGGCTTTGCGGGCGTAGGCCGTGGCATCCAGCACCGCCTTCAACAGGGCTTTGTAGCTGTTGGGGTTTTGAGTCACGAATTCTTTGCTGGCCGCAAATGCGCAGCAAGGGTGGCCCGACCAAATCTCTTTCGACAGAATGTGAATAAAGCCCACGCCGTCGTACACTGCACGCTGGTTCACTGGGTCGGGCGCCAGGAAACCATCAATGTTGTCTGCGCGCATATTGGCCACCATTTCGGGAGGTGGCACTGAACGAATTTGTACATCGCGATCGGGATCAAGGCCAGCCTCGGCAAGGTAGTAGCGCAACAGGTAGTTGTGCATGGAGTAGTCAAACGGCACTGCGAACTTGAAGCCTTTCCAGTCTTTCGGATTGCGTTTGTCTTTGTGCTTCATGGCCAAGGTAATGGCCTGACCATTGATGTTTTCAACTGCGGGCATGGTCCATGGAATGGCGTTCGAGCCTACACCCATAGAGATGGCCAAAGGCATGGGCGACAACATGTGCGCTGCATCGTATTCTTTGGCCAGCGACTTGTCGCGCACCACCGCCCAACCAGCTGTTTTCACCACTTCAACATCCAGACCTTGCTTGGCATAAAAACCCAATGGCTGCGCCATGATGATGGGGGTTGCACAGGTGATTGGAATGAAACCCACCTTCAGTTTTTGTTTCTCCAGGGGGCCATTGCTTTGCGCAAAGGCCTCCTTGGCTGCAGCCAAGGGAAACAAGCTTCCAATTGCAGCCATGGCAGTGCCACTGCCCACAGCGCGCAGGAAATTGCGGCGCAGGTTGTCATCGGGAAACAGCGCATGCATCACCGCGTTTTCAACGGCACGCTCTTCCATCTGTTGCACGGCCAATTGTTGATCATGCTCTGCCTGGCTGTTGTGTTGGCCACAGGCGCAACGCATGCCCAAGCGGGTATTGGGATCAAACGGGTTCTTGAAAAAAGACATGGTGAACTCCTATGCAGTGTTGCAACAATCAGGCTGTGGCGCGGTTCAATGCGGGGCGAAAATAATCAATGTCGTGTTGGTATTGCTGGTAGGCCTTGGTGTACTCCATCACACGGGCCACCTCAGCAATGAATTCTTCGTCGTAACCGGCGCGGCGCAGCAGGTGAAAACCCACTTCCATGCCGCTTGCGATGCCGCCACCTGTTACGATCCGGCCGGCATCCACCACCCTTGCACGGCTTACCTGGCAGGCTGGTGCTATTTCCGCCAGGCGGTCGATTGGGGTTTTTCCAAGGTGCGAAGCTTCCAGGCGATCGGGTTCTTTGCGGTTGGTGGCAGCCAAGCCATCGAGCAAACCCATGCGAGCGTAAATCCACGAGCCCGTGCACACGCTGGTTAGCAAACAAGTGTTGGGCAGCGTCCGAACGTAGCGGTGCAAGTTGCCATTGTTCATTTCCTGCCGGGTACCAAAACCACCCGGAATCAGAAACGCATCCATTGCGGGTGTGTCAGAAAACGAATAGTTGGGCAACACGGTGAAACCAGCCTGCGTTTGTACCGGCCGCATGCTCTCGGCAATCAGGAACACTTCCAGTTCAGGGTCGAAACGCTTGGCCACCGAGAACACGCCATAGGGCGCTGCGTAGTCCACCACCTCGGCTTCCTTGAACACATACACACCCAGTCTGAACCCTTGCATTCTGGCCATTGGCGCTTCTCCGGCAACACTGCATTAACAGGCTTTCAGTGTGCCGCGGGGGTTGAAGGCTGGGTATCACGCCATTTGTGATTGTGTTGTAGTGCTGGCCCTACAAGAAAATTACAAGCCATGCAGCTTGGTGTAGTTCACCAGATCCACCAGGTTTTTCAGTTCGAGTTTTTCAAACACACGGGCGCGGTAAGTTGAAACCGTGTTGCCCGACAGGCACAAGGCCTGTGCAATGTGTTGAACTGTCTCGCCCTGCGCCATCAAACGCAGCACCTGCATTTCACGATTGGACAGTCGCTCGTGGGGCGGCCTGTCAGCTGGCTTGCGCAAATCGTTGGCCATCAGGTTGGCTGTAGCAGGGGTTAGGTACACTTGCCCGGCGCAGGCCATTTGAAGGGCCTGTGTCAACTCTTGGGGCGAGCAACCTTTGTTCAGGTACGCATTGGCACCACTGCGAATGGCACGCAAAGCAAACTGCGCTTCGGGGTACACCGACAACATCACCACGCCCAGTTTCGGAAATTCACTGCGCACGCTTTTCAGTACATCGAAACCATCGCGTTCGCCCAGTGCAACGTCGAGCAACACGGCATCAAAGCTGCCCTTGCGAAGTTTCTGCATAGCCTCGACACCATCGGCTGCCTGCTCGCTTTGGTACTGCCCATCAAACTCATCCAGAATTTGAACCAGGCCACGCCGAATAATCATGTGGTCGTCCACAATCAAAATCTTCATAAGGCGAGTACCTCGGGCAGGCGCAGCTTGATGCACACGCCCTGCCCCAAAATTGAATCGATCGAGCAACGTGCGCCAATATCCCAAGCCCGTTCTTCGATACCCATTAACCCGAACCCGGCATTGAAAGTGCGCACTGCCATGCCACGGCCGTTGTCTTTCACCTGAAATACCACCGCCCGCCCTTCAGTGTGCACGCGCACCTCTACTTTGTTGGCACCCGAGTGCTTGCTGACATTGTTCAGCGCTTCTTGCAAAATTCGGTACAAGGCAGTCTCGGTGGCTTTGCTCAGACGAACATGTTCCAGTGCCGGGGCAATGTCGAGTGAACTCACCACATTGGTGCGTTGGGAAAACTCACCCAGCAAATGTTCCACTGCCGCCCAAAGCCCAAGATGATCCAGCACACCCGGACGAAGATCAGAAAGTATTCGCCGCAAACTTTCCATGGCACCCTGTGCCAGGTCCAGCATGCTCTCAATTCTCAGGGTCAGTTTTTCATCGTTCGCACAGCGGTAGGAAAGCGCTTTCAACTCCAGATCGAACGCAGTCAACTTTGCACCCAGGTCGTCGTGCATCTCACGCGCTATTCGGGTGCGCTCTTCTTCACGAACGGTGGTCAGGTGTGCAGAAAGCCTGCGCATTCGGTCGTGCGCTTTCTGTAATTGCGCGGTGCGTTCAACCACCCTGCGCTCCAGTTCAACCTGCGCAGCAGCACGAATATTTTGCGCTTCAACCCGCTCGGTGATGTCTGTGAATGTGACCACAGCGCCCACCACTGCTTGTTCTTCGAAAATCGGGTAAGAAGCGTACTCAGCATGAAAGCAGCTGCCATCCCTGCGCCACAACACTTCATTGTCAACACGGCAACCCTTGTTTTCCTGAAAGGCGCGAAAGATTTGGCACTGACACACCGGCATCAAATCGTTGTTCGCATAGGAGTGGTGCATCAGGTAATGCATGTTCCTGCCGAGCACTTCATCGGCCGAATAACCCAACATTTCCGCGCCTGCCTTGTTGATGAAAACACAACGCCCTTTCAGGTCGATTCCATAGATGCCTTCACCCGTGGAGTCGAGCAACAATTCGAGTTGCCTTCGCCAGGCAGCATGATGAGAAAGTTTGGAAAGATGCTTGAACACGGCAGTGCACCTGAAGTTGAATCAACATCAAACTAGCAAGAGCAATGCCAATAAAATTCAAAAAGTTTTTGAAAATTTGCACGCGAGTGGTGCGAAAAAAAAACGACAAAATTTATTGAAATTTACACACAAACGGGTTGTTGATCATGTATTGATGAAAAAAGCTTTTCAGTTAATAAAATTTGATGTACACATAACTCACCACACCGTTTAAGGAAGGTTACACAACATGGTTACAACAGATCAAAAGCCAGTCGAAGCCGAGGCAAGCAAAGCAACCCCAGCTCCAAAAAAACCAGCAGCAAGAAAACCCGCTGCTAAAAAACCAGCCGCTGCAAAACCAGCAGCAGCGAAAAAACCAGCAGCAGCAAAACCCGCTGCCGCGAAAAAACCAGCTGCTGCTAAACCTGCCGCTGCAAAAAAACCAGCCGCCAAACCAGCTGCTGCAAAAAAGCCTGCCGCTGCTAAACCAGCTGCTGCCAAAAAACCAGCTGCCGCCAAAAAGCCAGCTGCCGCCAAGAAACCAGCTGCTGCAAAACCTGCAGCGAAAAAGCCAGCAACATCACGCGCCAAGGCAGCCACTGCCAGCGTAGCGAATGCTGCAGCCAAAGCAAAGAAAACTGTGGCCAAAGCAAAGCCAGCCGCCAAGGCCAAGGCCGCAGCAGCCAAGTCAGTGTTCAGCGCAACTGATCGCAAGAAATTGTTGAGCGATGTTCAGAAGCAGATCAAGGACCTTGAAAAACAAGTCAAGGGCATGGTCAAGTCAGTTCAAACTGACGTGATCGCCAAGATCAAAAAGCAACTGGGCATGAAGTAATCCAGAAATAGCAAAAATAATAAGACCGCTACACGACCTTTCGTATGAAAGGTCTTCTGTAGACTTGATTGAAACCCGTTGTGCGAGAGCACTGCGGGTTTTTTATTTTCCGAGTGGATTCATTTGCGGATCGAAATTGTCCAGACTGGGATATGAAACCCGCTGGCGTGAAGCCAGTGTGTTCACTGCAACATCGAGCTGCTCAAGCATTTCAACACGGGCTTCTTGTGTGATGTAAGGCACATGGTAGGCGGCAAAAGGTTCCAGCACATCAAAGCCGGCATAGCCCAAACTGCCGCGCAACACAGGGCGCAACATGGTATTCAAATCACCGTGAATGGCGTCATCGCCAAACATGTGTTCACGCCCACCCAGTGTGAAAGTAAGCCAGGCCTGTTTGCCCTTCATCAAACCACGGTCGTAAAAATTCCGGCCGCCATAAACCACGCCCGACAAAAATACCCGGTCAATCCAGCCCTTCAAAATTGCAGGCAAGGAAAACCAGTACAACGGAAAATTCAGCACTAGCAAGTCGCATTGCTTCAGCAACTCTAGTTCGGAGGCAATGTCGGCTGGCAAGGTATTGTTTTTCTGGGCATGCCGTTGTTCAAGGGCGTATACCAGGTAATCCGGATTGCTGCGTTCAGCGAAATCAGTGGCACTGGCCACTGGGTTGAATTGCTTGGCGTATAAATCTGACACGGTCACCGTGTGGCCCTGCTCTTCAAAACGGTTTTGCATGCGCTTCATCATTGCAGTGCAGAATGATTGGGGCTCGGGGTGTGCATGCACAATCAGAACGTTCATGGTGTCGGCTTCTTTTCAAGAAAATGATTAGCCATGCTACCAAAAGAAAAGGGGCCGCCAGTCAATTGGCAACCCCTTTTCAGCGCCAACCACTGGGCTTTTAAATGACGCCGTAAGCCAGCATGGCATCCGCCACCTTCACAAAGCCACCCACATTGGCACCCTTGAGATAATCAATGTGACCGTCTTCTTCCGCGCCATACTTCACGCATCGCTTGTGAATATCGCTCATGATGGTTCGCAGGCGCTGATTCAGTTCATCGCGTGACCAGGACAAGCGCATGCTGTTCTGGGTCATCTCCAAACCTGATACTGCAACACCCCCGGCATTGGCGGCCTTGGATGGCGCAAACAAAATACGCGCCTTCTGGAACGCATCAATTGCCCCTTTTTCAGAAGGCATGTTCGCACCTTCAGACACGCCCATGCAACCATTCTTGATCAACATGGCAGCTTCTTCGGCATTGATTTCATTTTGCGTCGCACACGGAAAAGCAAGATCGCAGGGTATGTGCCACGGGCGTTTGTCAGCAACAAACTCTGCATTCGGATACTGGTTCAGGTACTCGCTGATGCGGGCCCGTTTCACTTCTTTCAGTTCTTTGATGTGCGCCAGCTTCTCCATCGTAATGCCGTCTTTGTCGTGAAGTGTTCCGGATGAATCGGACATGGTGATCACTTTGCCGCCCAGCGCCAGAATTTTCTCGACTGCATATTGCGCCACATTGCCAGAGCCGCTGACTGAACACACCTTGCCCTCAAACTTCAAACCTTTGTAGCTCAACATGTCTTCCATGAAATAGACCACACCGTAGCCAGTTGCCTCTACTCGAATTTCACTGCCGCCAAAGGCCAAGCCCTTGCCGGTGAGCACACCAGTGAATTCATTACGGATTCTTTTGTATTGGCCAAACATGTAAGAAATCTCCCGCCCCCCAACACCAATGTCGCCGGCTGGCACATCGGTGAAGGGACCAATGTGGCGGGAAAGTTCGGTCATGAAGGCCTGGCAAAAACGCATGATCTCGCGATCGCTTTTGCCTTTGGGATTGAAGTCTGAGCCACCCTTGCCGCCACCCATGGGCAAACCAGTCAGGCTGTTCTTGAAAGTTTGTTCAAAAGCGAGGAATTTCAAAATGCTTTGGGTCACGTTGTCGTGAAACCGAATACCCCCTTTGTAAGGGCCAATCGCATTGCTGTGTTGAACCCGGTAGCCACGTTGCGTGCGCACATTGCCCTGATCGTCTTCCCAACACACCCGGAAACTGACAATTCGATCAGGCTCGGTCAGTCGCTGCAAAATTTGAGCAGCCTCGTACTTCGGATTTTTTGCAACAAAAGGAATGATGTGTTGTGCAACTTCATGCACTGCCTGGTGAAACTCTGGTTCGCCGGGATTTCTGCGAATCAGTCCATTCATGAACTCTTCTAATTCTGGCGAGCTGCTCATCTCTTATTCTCCTATCGAAGGACGACGTTGGACTGCGTGTAAGCAGTTTACCGAATCGCCTGAGATAGAGCACTCTGGATTTCTGTGGATATCCCCAAAAAGTGGGCACAACCTAGGGGATAGCATGTGGACAAGTAGTCCAAGCTATTCAAAACATGAGGAATTAGATGGCCTGACTAATTATTGTGCAAGCTCGGTTCTGGCATGCTGTTGAGTGCAGCAATTTAAGTGCTTAACTGGCAATTTAGTTCTTAACTGGCAATTTAGTTCTTAACTGGGTCTGAACCAGCTTCGGCAATGGGCTGCAGGCTGGCCACAGCAGGCTCTCTAACGCCGTACCCACACTATCACGATGAGGGCTCAGAGACTCATATTCGCAGTGCGATACCTTGCTCTCTTGGCTGTAGAATCGATGAATACCAATTCTTAAATACATGGACACCTGCACTCAATGCTTACTGGCGAATTAAAAAATCAAATTAACGCGATTTGGGACTCGTTTTGGTCTGGTGGTATCTCCAACCCCCTAGAGGTCTTGGAACAAATCACCTACCTGCTATTCATCAGACGTCTGGACGATGCGCATACGCTTGAAGAAAACAAGTCGAGTTTGCTGGGCTTACCTATGAGCAACAGGGTTTTTCCGGAGGGCAGTGACTCGAAGGGGAGAAGTTATGATGACCTCAGGTGGTCCCGCTTTAAAAATTTCGCACCATCTGAGATGTTTGAAGTAGTTGGCGAGCATGTGTTTCCTTTCATTCGTACAAAGGGAGGCGACGGCTCCACCTACAGTCGACATATGAAAGACGCGAGATTCACGATTCCCAGCCCCAGCCTACTGGCCAAAGTGGTGGACATGCTGGACAAAGTTCCCATGGATGACCGCGATACCAAGGGTGATTTGTATGAGTACATGCTGGGCAAGATTGCTTCTGCTGGCCAGAATGGTCAGTTCAGGACCCCTCGCCACATCATAAAACTCATGGTTGCAATGACAGCACCAAATCCAAAAGATGTTATCTGCGACCCCGCAAGCGGAACATGTGGTTTTCTGGTTGCCTGCGCAGAGTACCTGCAAGAAAAGCGGCCGGAGCTTTTCAATGATGCTGAGGCACGCCAGCATTTTCATAACACAATGTACAACGGCTATGACTTTGACAACACGATGCTACGTATTGGCAGTATGAACATGGCGCTACACGGGGTTGAAAACCCTGACATCAGTTACAAAGACTCTCTTGCTCAAGAACATGGTTCAGATGAAGAAAAATACAGTTTGATTTTGGCCAACCCACCCTTTGCCGGTAGCCTGGACTATGAGAATACCGCTAAAGACCTGCTGACCATCGTCAAAACCAAGAAAACCGAACTGCTGTTCATGGCTTTGTTCCTGCGTCTACTTAAACCAGGTGGGCGTGCAGCGGTGGTAGTTCCGGATGGGGTTCTATTTGGGTCAAGCAAAGCCCACAAAGAACTGCGCCGCATGTTAGTTGAGGACCAAAAGCTAGACGGTGTATTGTCACTGCCCTCGGGAGCCTTCAAGCCCTACGCAGGCGTGTCCACCGCTATCCTGTTCTTCACAAAAACGAATTCCGGTGGTACAGACCATGTGTGGTTCTATGACATGCAAGCCGACGGCTGGAGCTTAGATGACAAACGTCAACCGCTTCTAGATGAGGGTAAGCTGGGGCCGTACCCCGTGCAGCCGCTGACCGAAGCCGAACATGCAAAGAATAACCTCCCCGATGCACTTGCACGATGGGCACAACGCGATGCCTCTGAACGCGAGCGACCACGCACCGCGCAAAGTTTCTGCGTATCAAAGTCCAACATTGCGGCACAGGGCTATGACCTTTCAATCAATCGATACAAAGAAGTAGTACATGAGACTGTGGAGCACGAACACCCGCTGGAGATTCTGGCTAAGCTGAAGCAGTTGGAAAATGAGATTCAGACAGGGATGGCAGAGCTTGAGGGGATGTTGAAGTGAATAGTTTTCCAAGAATTCCCTTGGGCGAATGCTGTGAAATCGTATCCGGCGCTACACCCGATACAGGGACAGCGGGTTATTGGGAAGGCGATATTTGTTGGGCAACACCTAAAGACCTTAGCGGTCTCGATGGGCATTACATTTCAAATACTCCGCGCAAACTCACAAAGCTAGGGCTTGAAAGTTGTTCCGCGTCAATTCTTCCTGCTTATTCGGTCCTCTTTAGTTCGCGTGCGCCAATTGGGCACGTTGCCATCAATACGGTGCCTATGGCAACTAACCAAGGGTTTAAGAGCTTTGTGCCAAGTTCAGATATTGATGCGAAGTTCTTGTTCCACTGGCTGCGAGCAAATCGTTCCCATCTTGAGGGTTTAGGTGTTGGGGCAACCTTTAAAGAGCTCTCCAAAGCCGTCATATCCAAGGTTGAAGTTCCAGTACCTCCAATATCAGAGCAACGCCGCATCACTTCCATCCTCGACAAAGCTGATGCGCTGCGTACAAAACGCCGTGAAACCCTGGCTCAGCTCGACCGCCTCGCTCAGTCGATTTTTGGGGAGATGTTTGGGGACCCACTAACAAACTCGAAAGGTTGGCCTGAAGGTGCCTCACTGGGCGAGGTTGCCGATATTGTTTCTGGCGTCACCAAGGGTCGAAAGTTGGAGGGGAAGACAACCCGAGAAGTACCTTACCTAGCTGTGGCCAATGTACAAGAAATGCGACTTAACATGACTACAGTGAAGCGTATTGAAGCGACCGAGGAAGAAATAAAACGCTATGCACTACGCGATGGAGACCTACTGCTCACTGAAGGTGGCGACCCTGACAAACTGGGACGCGGCACACTTTGGCATGATGAGCTACCGGAGTGTATTCATCAAAATCATGTTTTTCGCGTTCGTGTGACTGCTGATTCTATTACGCCATGTTTCCTTAATTGGCTTGTCGGTAGCCAACGCGGCAAGCGATATTTTCTGAAGTCAGCTAAGCAGACAACAGGCATCGCTTCCATCAACATGACGCAACTTCGAGGATTCCCTTTACTTTTGCCTCCAGTTAGTCTTCAACTCGAATTTGAAGGGGCAATTGGCACAATACAGAGTCACACAGCGCGACTCCGCGCGGCTATGGATTCGTGCGACGCTCTGTTTGAGACCCTACAGGACCGCGCCTTCCGAGGAGCACTCTGACCATGCAGCAACAAAATATTCCTATTGGTACTCTCGTCGACATGTACAAGCGAGGAGAGCTACGCTTGCCGGAGATTCAACGCCACTACGTTTGGCGTGCAACCAGGGTTCGAGACTTGTTGGACTCTCTATATCGCGGCTACCCTAGTGGCTCCATCCTCATGTGGGAAACGGATGAGCCAGTGCCAACCCGAGACTTTGCCATCGCGCAGGAAACAACGGCTTTCGCCGGTCGGAAATTACTGCTTGACGGTCAACAGCGCCTCACTTCACTGACAGCTGTGCTGGGTGGAGAGATGGTACAGGTTCGAGGGCGTAAACGGCCTATCGATATTCTGTTTAACCTAGACCACCCAGAGGGCCCTCCAATTCACGACACGGAAATCACTGCTGACCAAGACTCACCAGTGACCAATGATGATGAGGAAGGCGATGAAATTGATACTGATGAAGAAGAGGATGCGTCTGGTTCAGGTCTTCAGGAACAACTGAAACGCCGGACCTTTGTCGTAGCCGCTAAAAACTTGGCGACTTTACCTAATTGGGTTTCTGTTACCCAGGTATTCTCGACGGAAGGCGATGCACAGATTCTGAAAAAGGCCGGAATTACCTCCTTCGATGACCCACGATTTCAGCGATACTCAGACCGCCTCAAAAAGCTCCGTGCCATCAAAGACTATACCTACGTGGTTCATGTGCTAGAGCGCAACATGAGCTACGAAGAGGTGACTGAGATATTTGTTCGCGTTAACTCGCTTGGAGCCAAGCTTAAATCGTCAGATTTGGCCCTTGCTCAAATGACCTCACGTTGGCAAAACCTGCTGAAAGAACTTGAGACCTTCCAAGAAGAGTGCGAACAGAACTGGTTTTCAATTGATTTAGGGCAGTTGGTTCGAGCAATCGTGGTGATGGCAACCAAACAGTGTTTGTTCCGAACCGTGGCTAGCACACCACCAGCAGTTTTGCAGGCTGGATGGGAAGAAGCAAAGGAAGGCCTTCGATTTGCAATCAATTTTCTAAGAACCAATGCCGGGATTGAAGATGAGTCCCTACTCTCCTCTCCTATGTTCATCCATGTGTTGGCAGCGGTCAGTCGTCTTAAAGACAATAAGCTGACCGCCGACGAGCAAAGTAAGCTATTGCATTGGCTACTTGTTGCCAATGCGCGTGGACGATACTCAAGAGGCTCAACTGAGACCCTGCTCAATGAAGACCTAAATATCGTTTTTAAGTCGGGCGACATTGGCGCTTTGCTTGCTCCCGTAAAACGACAATTCGGTCGCTTGCATGTTGAACCAGGCGACCTTGCCGCCAGGGGTGTAAATAGCCCATTGTTCTCGCTCGCTTACCTCGCACTTAAAGATGCTGGTGCCAAAGACTGGTACAGCGGTCTTGGTTTATCTCTAACCCACCAAGGTAAGCTGCACTTCATTCAATGGCATCACATCATTCCCAAGTCGCTTCTGAAACAAAAGGGTTATGAGACAGGCGAGATTAATGAAATAGCCAACATGGCTTTCATCACAGGGCAAACAAATAGACGTATCAGCAACAAGGACGCATCGTCTTATCTAGTAGATGTTGTTGCAAAGCAAGGCAAAACTGCCCTGGAAAGCCAGTGTGTACCGACGGACCCTGAGCTTTGGTCTATTGATAATTATCGAGGCTTCCTTAAGCATCGACGGGAGGCACTTGCGGACTGCATGAATCAATTCATCCAGAAAAAATCAGGAATATCTGTATTTGATATGAATTAACGTGAAGTAGGCGCAAATGGCAGAGACTGAATTTCCCGAAGACTACTATTTGACAGAGGGTGATTATCAAGCACAGCTTGAAAAGCAGCTAACTGCTGCGCCAACTCAAGAGTCAAAAGCGCTCATTATTGATACTTATGACAGCAGCATTAGGGAGCTCCTTGATTTGCAATCTACAGCTCTTGAATACAGGTCAATACTCTTGAATCGACTGCAAATAAACGACAACTTAAGAGTTAAAAATCGAATAACGAAAAAACACCTTCGGCGTCATTATTTGTAGACCTGAGCAAACAGAGGTTGATGGGTGAGAACCAAACTTAAAAAAGTCATTTCTGATTGGTACGAGGGGCGAACCGTAATTTCCAAACCCCCAATTCTTGGGGTATACCAGGAACGGCATTGGACCGCACAATGGGTTCACGCAGCTGTCGAGTTCCACAGAAAAGAATGGAAATGGGCCATACCCGTATATTTGACGGTGGTGAGTTGGCTATTAATTAGTTAATCTACTGAAAGAAAAAAGACCTGAGGCATATCAAGAATGAGCAATTTCACCTTTCTCCAATTCGAATGGCCTCTGGTCTTTGAATCGGCTGCCAAAGCTGAAGAAATGGTGAATGCTGACCCTAGAACTTCTTGTTTCTACGCTCGGCGCTCGCTGGAGATTGCAGTTGCATGGCTTTTTGCCCACGACAAATCTCTCAAAACGCCCTATCAAGACACCTTAGCGGCGTTCATCCATGAACCCACCTTCAGAAATTTGGTAGGGGACGCACTTTACACGAAGGCAAGATTAATCAAAGACCTAGGTAATATCGCGGTACACAGCTCGAAAAAAATGACCCAGGCTGACGCAGTGAATGCAACGCGAGAACTGTTCCACCTGAGTTTTTGGCTGGTCCGCACCTACGGCAAACGAAATCGCCCCGAGCCTGGTCTTACATTCAATCTTGGTAGCATCCCCGCACCAGTTGCCATACAAACACAATCTGCCGAGCAATTACTGAAACTTCAGGAAACGCTCAAGGATAAAGACAACAAGCTTAAGGCGGCACTGGACGCAAAAAACAGCCTGGACGATGAGCTACGCAGACTTCGGGAAGAAATCGAGAAAACCAAGCTGGTCAATCAGGCTACGCCTGATACACATGACTACTCGGAAGCCGAAACTCGTAAGGCCTTTATTGACTTACTTCTGAAAGAAGCTGGATGGGATTTGAATCCATCCAAGAACTTTGAAGTGGAAGTCAAGGGCATGCCGAACAATCAGGGTGTTGGCTACGTTGACTACGTGCTTTGGGGCGATGACGGAAAACCACTTGCCTTGATTGAAGCCAAACGTACCACTCGCAGCCCGATGGAGGGCAAGCAGCAAGCCAAGCTTTACGCCGACTGCCTGGAAAAAGCGTATGGTCAGCGCCCCATCATTTTCTACTCCAATGGCTATGAGCACTGGATTTGGGACGACGTATCTTACGCTCCTCGCCCAATTCAAGGGTTTTACAAGAAAGTTGAGCTGGAACTTGCAATACAAAGGCGGACCAGCCGAAAGTCACTTTGTACAGGGGTAATCAACAGCAGTACCGTTGAGCGTTACTACCAAATCAGGGCTGTGCGTCGAGTTGGGGAATCGTTCGACAAAGACAAACAACGAAAGTCTCTTCTTGTGATGGCTACAGGGTCTGGAAAAACCCGAACTGTAATTGCATTGATTGATTTATTGATGCAAAACAATTGGGCAAAGCGAGTGCTTTTCCTGGCAGACCGAGTTGCATTGGTAAATCAAGCGGTGAACGCATTCAAGGCCCATTTACCAGATGCCCCGCCCGTCAACCTAGTGACTGAAAAAGAGACTGAAGGTCGTGTGTATGTTTCGACATACCCAACCATGATGGGCTTGATTGATGAAGCTAAAGATGGGCAGCGTAGGTTTGGTGTTGGACACTTTGACCTGATTGTGATTGATGAAGCACATCGCTCTGTCTACCAAAAGTATCGAGCAATTTTCAATTATTTCGATTCGTTACTGGTGGGATTGACTGCCACGCCAAAGGATGAAATCGACCATAACACCTACGGCCTTTTTGAACTTGAAACAGGCGTCCCCACTGATGCCTACGGATTAGATGAAGCAGTAGCTGATGGCCACTTGGTCCCACCAATTCCGATTTCCGTTCCTCTGAAATTTCAGCGCGAAGGTATTCGATACGACGACTTATCGGATGAGGAAAAAGAAGAATGGGACCAGATGGAATGGGATGAGGAAGGAAACGTTCCGGAAGAAGTTGATGCACAGGCTTTGAATAAATGGCTGTTCAACGTGGATACCGTCGATAAAGTGTTGGAAACACTGATGACAAAGGGTCAAAAGGTTGCTGGCGGAGACAGACTGGGTAAAACCATCATTTTTGCAAAAAATAATGACCACGCGGATTTCATCTCCACGCGTTTTGACGCCAACTATCCCCAGTTCAAAGGGCATTTTGCTCGGGTTGTGACTTACAAAACTGAGTACGCCCAATCCATCATCGATGACTTCTCCAGCAAAGAGAAAATGCCGCACATTGCGATTTCAGTGGATATGCTGGACACGGGTATTGATGTACCCGAAGTCGTGAACCTAGTGTTTTTTAAAGCTGTCAGGTCCAAGACAAAGTTTTGGCAGATGGTTGGCAGGGGCACTCGTCTTTGCAAAGACCTATTTGCACCAGGCGACGATAAGAAAAACTTCTATATTTTTGACTTTTGCCAGAACCTTGAATATTTCAGCCAGAACCCTGATGGAGCAGAAGGCTCGAATACCGAGCCGTTGAGCGCCAGGTTATTCAAGACTCGCTTGGAGATTATTGGTGAGATTCGTCAGAAACTCGAAGATGAAGCCCCAACTGGGTTAGGAAGTGACACAGACGCCATCTACGCGGCGGGACTGACTCTCAAAAAAGTGCATGACGACTTTGTGTCTCATCTTCAAGAGACAGTCCAAGGGATGAATATCGACAATTTTATTGTTCGCCCCCATCGACAGGTTGTCGATAAATTTGCCAAACCTGAAAACTGGCAGAGCCTGACAGAGGAAGATAGACACGACCTTTCGAACGAAGTTGCAAAGTTACCGAGCGCCCTTTCAGACGACGATGAAGATGCCAAACGGTTTGACTTGTTGTTGCTAAAGACACAGTTAACGATTCTTCAGGCAGGAACTGACTTTCCAAACTTGAAACAAAAAATTCAAGCCATAGCTAGTGCACTTGAAGAGCATGAGTCAATTCCTGCGATAAAGGCGGAAATCGTCTTGATTCAATCAATTGCTTCCGAGGAATGGTGGGAGGGTGTTACGGTAACCGCTTTAGAGCAGGTTCGCCGCAAGTTACGTCGGCTGGTGAAGTTGATACCCAAAGTCCAGAAAAAAATTGTTTACACAAACTTTGAAGATGAAATCGGAGAGGCCTCGACCATCAATTTACCAGAGGTAACCGCCGGACTTGATATGGCAAAGTTTAAAGAAAAGGCACGTCAGTTTTTGAAGCAGCATGAAAGTCACTTGGCTTTGCAGCGCCTGAAACGTAACCAACCGCTGACAAAAACCGACCTTGAGGAGTTGGAAAAAATGTTAACAGCGGCAGGCGGCTCAGCTCCGTTGATAAAGGCAGCAGCGGAGAAAAGTCACGGCCTGGGCCTATTTGTGCGCTCACTCGTCGGACTTGACCGTGAAGCTGCAATGGGAGCATTCAGTGAATTTATCAAGGATGGACAGGCCACTGCCAATCAAATTGAGTTCATCGAAATGGTTGTTTCGGAACTTGTGCAGAACGGAATCGTAGACCCATCACGCTTGTTTGAAACACCATATGTGTCAATCAACTCTCAAGGGCCAATTGGAGTTTTTCCACCCGAAAAGGTCCGTCGCATGGTGGGTGTACTGGAAGACATACGAAGAGCTGCTATTGCTGTTTAGTCTTAGTCCAACTAGCCCTTCATGTTCTCCAAAATAGGAATTAAACGGAGGTTAGGATGTCACAAGAGCCTGTTTCTGATGAGTTCGTCAAAAGCTTATTGGCTAAAAACAAACAATCGACAAAAGGATTTGAGTGGAAAGCACTCCCGAACACAGTGGGACACCGATTCACTTTTGAAACTGCACTGGATTGTGACGAAGTTACCTTAGAAGGTGTGCTTTTTCGGTCAATTTATCAAAAGCTGCCGCCACGCACAAAAGGTATTGCAACGATTCAATTCGAAGAAATACAGAAGGTGATGATACAAGTTCACAGCCATCGTATCTGGGCTATAGACGATGACAGCAAAGGTCATAAAAACCCACCCACGAAACCAGGTGCAACTCCGCGCCTGTTTGATGGAAAACAGTTAACCTCTAGAGCACATATGCATATCTGGCAAAACGGAGAAGAGAGCTATGCGGAGCCTGTCGCAGCTCCACCAAATAACTTGGAAGGATTATTTCAATTAACTACAGCCTGTGTGAAAATAAAATTTCAAGAGCCATTTGTTCACCCGCTCAAGGGTGTGCAAGAACAGTTGTTTAACGAATGAACTGTGATGCAATCCAAAAGCTTCTAAGCTGGAAATGCGAACCAGCCGGAGAACGCGCCTTCAAACTCACCTCCCCCATAAGTTTAGGGGTGGACGGGGAACTGTTGTCAGTTTATTTGGCGTACCCAGACGATGGAACCATCTACATGACGGATGCAGGTCAATGCCTGATGCATGCACGTGCACACGGCATCAAGATTTCAAAACAACGAATGGACTACCTAAATCGCACCGAAGGTACTCAGTTTGCACGCTTCGCCATGAGTGGTGAAATTGAAGTAGAAACCTCAATCAATAATGCTGAATCGGCCCTTTGGGATGTTGTGAAACTAGCGTTGAATTCAGCGTTTCATTATCCGAAGTGGCGGCCTAAATTCCATGAGGTAAAGTTTGAGCAAACTGTTAGGGAATATCTCGCGAAAGAGTTCGGAAAAGATAGCCTCACACGCAACTATGAGGTAACAGGACTCAGTGGAAAGATTATTGAATTCCCCATGCTTCTGAAAACGAACGGTAAAGACTACCTAATACAGACCCTCGCCTCCGATGGTGACAACTACGATTGGACTCGAATTTATTCGATTCATGGGAAGTTCTCTGATATTAAAAGAACATCTCTACCGGCAAAACGTCTGACAATTATTGAAAAAAGCAGTAGCAAGCAACTTGGTACAATTAAGACATTTTTGAGTGAGGTCACTGAGGCCACGCTTCTCGAAAACGCTGTTAACGCAATAGCAGCCTAAGCTACCTATCCCTACGGAGATTCCGAGAGCAGCCAATATCAATTAACCAATACCGCGTGCACTCTCATTCAGCGGGCAAGTTCTACCAATGTCAGATACGTTTTTTAATCTCAGCAATCGCGTTATGCACGAACTCGCTAGACAAACCACCAACAGAGTGTTCAGGTGTAGCAAATGAAAGCATGTAGGCCGCTTTACCCTGAAGCTGGTGGTATTTATCTACGTATCTTTCGGGATGCAGGGATGCCTGATGTAGTGCTGCTCGCAAATTTCGTCTCTGTTTACGAGAAGGTTGGGCCCATTCGTTAACAACTACCCCTGTTACGACTTTACGGGAGGAAGGGCCAAAAATCCGAGTTTTTGAATCGTTGAGTTTTAGCCCAATACCCGAAAGCAACTTTTGAGCCACAGAAATTGCTTTTTCTATCTCTGATTTTTCTGAACCACTAATCGAAATATCGTCCGCATATCTGGTATACGTCAACCCGTGGAGACCTGCGTATTCCGACATGGCTGTATCAAAATCGAAAAGTACAATATTTGATATAGCAGCGCTTGTTGGAGCCCCTTGTGGCAATCCATCATCGTATGAACACAGTTTCGCAACCAAAAGTGCCGTATTTATCTTTAGTCCCCCCTCTACTAATTTTTGGGTAACGACTGCAGTTGTTAAAGAAGGGAAAAAGTCTGACACGTCAATGTTGGCGACGTATCTTTGACGAAGATGCTGAAGGGCATTCTGTCTAATAGAACACCCACGTTGGTATGCAGTGGCAGATGTATGGACAGGTAAAGACCTCAGCACATAATCCAGAAAAAAATACTGCACCACTTTCATCATGGTGCGGGGAGCCGTTATAAGTCTTGGCTTTCCATTGGATTTAGGTATTTCAAAGGTTCGGTAGTGTTTCTCTGGCTTGTGCTGCATAGAAGTCAGTAGTCCAGGACTTATTCCTAAACTTAATGCAATTTCATTGACCCCAATTCCGAACTCTGATGAGTCTTTGGTTCCGCACGCAAGAACACAGCTCTTTTCCGATTGGAACGACAGAAAGCGCAAACGAGGGCCAGAGGTCAGGGTAGAAGAGCCAACAAAAAGTTGCTTTGAGAGGAGCGGCCAATATCCACGGCCGGAACTCCGAGCTGGGCGAGGAGGGACGGCCGGGGATATTGGCCGCTTATCCTCTTGTAATACTGGTTCAATCACTACGGCTGACGATGCATCAGCCTTCTCTGTTTCCTGAACCTCTGGTGATTTAAGTTTACTAACACACAACTCTTTCAGCAAGAACAAACGGGTTTTGTCTCTAAGCTGACGTTCCGTCTTACTGAGCTTGTTTGCACCCCGCTTAGTGAGCGAATACAGTTGATAACGCTTATGTACGCATACAACGTCAGCTAGCTCTTCCCAATTTTCAATTAATTTCTGAACCTCACTTAAGTCAAGCAGTTGCTCCTGACTATCTAAGGCGCTCTGTACAAATCTGACGACTGTCTCCGCACTCGCGGGTTGAATAGTTGCGAGTGCCAACCTGATAAGCTGAGGGTATACGCGAACAGTCATTCCTGGCCACCGCCGCCAGATGGACGGCCCCTACCGTCCAAAAAATGCGTCGAACGCCTACCTCTCAGTCTATTAATTATTGGCTTAGTGTCGGCTGTCTCAAAATCCACGTAAATTGCTCGCCCATAATCATCTGCTGCACGTGCAGGGCCTTGATTGAAGTATGAGACGTCGTCTTTAAAAGCCTCATCAGCTATAAGAATAAAATCGCAACTTCCTTGAGACTCATGCGCCAGCCAATGTACAAAGAGCCCTAATTCACAAAAGGAACCAACACTACTTGCAATCAAAACAATTGCTGCACATTCCCGACGAATAAATTCAAGCTCATGGTCATGCGCGTATCCAGAAGTGGTGTGAAGACGCAAATTTTCGAGCCCATCATCTTCGCCTAGCACCACTTCAAAACCATCGCTTGTCATTTCGTCAAGTAAACGTTTTCTCAATCGTGCGGCAGGTTTTGTCTCGACTTCTTTCAGAGAAGGTCCGCAAAGAAAGACGACCATTCGGTTATCGCGATAGAGGTCGGCAACACTAGCTGCAAAGCGTTTAACTGAAGGCTTCATTTACCTTTTCTAAACTATTGAAAATACTATACTCAACTGTAGTTCAATCATACAGCACGATAATAAATGTGCAGAGCCGCTACCCACTAAAATCATAAAGCACGGGCGTTCTGTAGGAAGAGCCATTTAAAATTCTAACGACTTCATTCCAAACACTCTCGGCAACAAGGCTTTGATGCCTCTTTTTGAGCGTTGTAAGTGGGACAGTACCTTCCAATTCCGCCCAACTTAGACCATACGTAAATTTCTTAACAATCAAATCCATCACCTCTTTGTGCTGGAATTTTTTTGGAGCCCCTTTGCAAACCAAGGGCTCAATCTTTCTCCACTCTGGTGCGCTCATCTCAGGGTATCCGTCGATTCTTGGGAGGATGCAAGCTTCACTCACGCGTCCCCTTTTTTCAGAGGGCACGAGCACTCCACTATGAAAAACCAGTGCCCCCTGGTCCAGTTGCAGAATCGGTGAATCACATTCCTCATGTGGCAGCAATTTAGTAATCACCATAGAGGTCACGACAACGCTCCTGTCCGCCAAAGATACCCCGTGGAAGACCGAGTTCACCGCAGCAACAGGAAGACTACTTGTACCCAAAATACCACCGAGGGCCTTAGTAGCAATCCCGCTAAAGCAATTTTGTGCGCTGCGAAAATACTTCAAATACAACAGGGGGCTCAGAGCAGTTGGCTGGGTAACAGGGTTCAGTCCAAAGTTTTTTCTAGGACAAAGATGGAACCTAACTTCAGGCTTATGTTGCCAGTTTTGCAAGGTGTACATAGACGTTAACAGCGGCAATCGATGAACAAAACTGGCAAGACGGTCAAAGGGTTTAAAAAGAGCCGAAATCAACACGGCAGAAGGAATTCGAAAAATAGTGCCGTCGATGCAAAGTTCCCAGACTTGATGCGTAATGCGTTGGTCAACAGGCAGCCAACCGTACTGGTTGCATGCTTCAACTTCAATAAGCTGCGTAAATTCAAAATCTACAGTGCACCGCACTGACCTGCTGCCAGTAAGCATTTGTGCTTGTTGCTTTATTGAACTGCTAATGGAGCCAACTGAAATCCTTTCTCCATTGGTATCAATTAGCTTAATGCCGTTTTCTGTACAAAGCTGTGCTCGCATGTGCTTCTCTTAAAGTCTAAAACTCGTATAGGAGGGATGACTTAAAAAGAGGAACTAAAAAATTATTTAGTTGAGACGACCGAGTTCAGGTCAATTGATGGCTGGTAGTTACCAAGTGCGTACATGCATTGGAGGTAAAACGCGAAAGTAAACTTTCCGCGCGAAACTTTAGTCTTCAAGGCGGATTCTGAAAAGCGCTCGCCAGAGGATGACTCTAAAGCCTTCGAGAGCTCCATGTAGGTAACCCTGCGACGAAGCATCTCACTACGCAGAATGGCAACTGCTTCGCGGTTCCAAATCTCAGGCGGTTTGTGGGTCGGTGAGGTCACAGATTCAAATGGCTAAGAACGTTAAAAGTTTAGGCTAAAGCAAAAGACTAAAAACTAAAATTTACCAAAATCTATCGAAAAATTGATATTGATAGAAATAAATGTTTTCCATCATTTTGGTTTCATATGTGAGACTTTTGTTTCTTATAAGACTATTTACATAAGATTTAAATTCTAGAGAACTGATTTAACTGGACATTTTTCCGATTTTTTAGGGTGGCTTTTCTACATGACATATCGCAGTCAAGCCATAGGAGAAATGCAATGCGTGCCAAGAACAATCTAAAAAATCAGCAGAAAAAAATCAGGGAACGAATCGGTAACGCATTCGGGCATGTCCCTTATATCAAAGCCACGGAAATTTCTAGCACGGGAACCATGACCAGAGAGTTCAGCTTCCGTTTTAATCGAGTCATCCACGTGCTCTCAAAAATTGAGAGAGACACTTTACTAAGACTTGAATTTGACCCACAAGTAACCAATGTCTACGAACAATATGCCCTAGACCTTGAAACAACAGCGCGAATTGCACATCGATTGAAAGTAAAACACCCCAAATTGATTCAAAAGGGTCCGCAACAGGATGCTGTCATGACGACAGACTTCTTAGTTCAACTCACTGTCGAGGGAAAAAATTACTTTGTTGCAGTCGACTGCAAGCCTACTGGCTACAACCTAGCTACGCCAAAAACTGTTCGCAGTGTAACTCGGGTTATCGAAAAACTTACCATCGCTAGGGAGTTCTGGAATGCTCATGGAGTCGAACACATCATCATTACCGCTGACCAACTGGACTCGGAAATCTCAAAAAACTTGTCCTGGGCCCTCTCTATCAACCGGGAACCAACTGTATTTGAAGTGGCAGCGTTGGCCACGCAGGAATTGAAAACTCTCATAGACCAAGCCAACCCATCGCACAAGCTTAGCGCAGTGTGTTTGGAACTTGACAACCTATCAGGTACTCCTGGACTAGGAGCGGAAGCCCTCAAACACCTATTACTGACCCACAACATCAAAGCGGACCTACGAGAGGGTCTGCTCGTGCACCAGCGTATTTCATCTGTGAGAGCTGCACAAACTCTGGATTTCTGGAGCACAAAATGAGCAATGGATTTCGACTAGTTGGCGACCTTGCAATTTTGGAAGGTGAAAAAGTAAGACTTCTCCATGAATTCAAGGAATCTGCCTGGGTTATCAGAATTGATGACGCTAAAGCTATGCCCATAAAATGCAATGGAAAAGACCTAGAAATTTATGAGTGTGAAAAGGATATTGAGCAAAAACTATTTTTAATCGGGGAATTGAACAGACTTTGCCCACACTCAAAATCTATCTATGAAAAGAATGTCGCATTGGTTCATAAAATTATGAACCACGGACCTAAAATATTTGATGCCAAATACCGCAGCTCTGTTATTAATGAGCTCGTCGAAAATGGAGAAGCTTCAAAACCAACACTGTACAAATTAATAAAAACATTTTGGTGCAGTGGCTGTGACAGTCATTCACTTATCCCCAGCTATTTCAATTGTGGGAAAAAAGAATCTGCCGATGAGTCTGCACCAAGAGGCGTAAAACCAAAATACTACGCGACTTATATACTCAGACCTGAAGAACAGGCAAAAATAGTCAAGCTAATTGAGCGCGACTTTCTGGTGCCAAACGGCCCTACGTTCGCATCTTTCTACTACACCCTGCTATGCAAAACTCATCCAAAGAATGTTGAGCTGGCAAACCAAGGCATACTCGAACTAATGGGAAACGTGCCCTCATACGGGCAAGTTAGGTATTTATTAGAAAAGCATTTTCCAGCCGATGTAATTCAAAAGAAAAAAGCGGGCGATAAAACCTTCGAAAGAGACATGGCGTTACACACAGGCAGCGCTGCGGGCAGTACCGCGCAATCAGGCCTAGTTTACGAAATTGACTCGACGATTTGTGAAGTTAATATCGTACATTCAGAATACAGAAACTACATCATCGGAAAAGCAACACTCTATGTATTGGTCTGCCGCAAATCGAAATTAATTGTGACCTTCCATTTATCATTAAACGCCCCATGCTGGGACGAAGCTAGTGAAGCTATTGCAGGCTTGGCGAATAGCATGGAGGAACGCTGTAAAAAATACGGCATTGAATTTAACCCAGAAGATTGGCCAGCGGAAGGTATCAAGCCAAGGGAAATTGTTGCAGACCTTGGACCAGAATTCACGGGTAAAGCAAGTGATTTACTTCCCAAAGAACTTAATATCAGCCTTACGAATACACCAAGCCAGCAGGCGCATAGAAAGGGCACAATTGAGTCAACATTTCATCAGACTCACGTGGCAATTTTCTCGAAAGTAGACGGTCAAGTCCGAGATGTTGATTCCAGAAAAAGGCAACGTGAAAAAAGGGAATTTGAGGCAAATTTAACTCTTCACGAACTTGATAAAGTTCTTCTAATGTCGGCCATTATGCAAAACAGAAAATGCATAAAAACTAATGATTATCCGATTGAAGAGGTTCTCAAGGGAAATGTAATCACCCGAATTTCGTTATTCAACTACAGCCTTAGAAACGAAATGGGAGTCCCAACGCGGTTTCGTGAGGGCGAGGCACGAATGAAGCTCTTACGCCAAGGTGAAGGAACACTCACGAGGCAAGGGATTCGTTTTAATAACCTCGAATACAGCGTGGGACCCTCCAACGAGAACTACCAAAACTTGAGCTCCTTTGTGGCTTCTCTTAATGGTTCTCAACGTAAAGCTTCCCCAAAGGTAGCTGTTAGGTATTCGGGACAATGCGTAAATTCTATCTGGGTTGAGCATCCTGGCATCAAAACTGTACCTGTACAGCTATTCTTAAATGAAGCCTATAGGCAGTTTAAGGATATGTCGTTCGCAGAGCATGAGATTGTTCATAAGCAGCTAAATGAGAACAATAAAAAGAATGAAAGCGCGACGCTTGAACTGCAGGTAACGTTCACCAAAGAAACTGATGAAATTACAAAAAATGCCAGAGAAAGAAAGGCTCAGTTTCCAAAAGTTTCCGCAGATAAGCAAAAAAAGTTGAAACCGGAAATGAGAAAAGACGAGCAGCGAACCCAGAGAACTAAAAATCCACTTTTCGTCTCACCTGATAATTTTCAGTCTGGTGATTCGAAACAGAAATATGGAGAAAACCAACGCTCTGAAACACGAATTGAAGCCGAAGACGTTCAATTCACTGAACTACCTCTAGTTTCAACTGTGGATAACAGTCCTATTACCCCAAAAAAGAAAAAGAACTCATTGGCCGCATGGGCAAAAAACAATAAACCAGGAGTTACGAATGCAAATTAAATCACCCATTGAATCAATCAAAGGCATGAAAGTGTGTGTGACCATGGAGGAAATAGTGCAAGAAATGGCTCCTGTTGCAGCTTTCGCCGACTACCTCACATCCGACATCTCTTTCTTACAAGGTAATCCCTTAGTGGAAGCATTACCTGCGGCCTATTCCTCTGATGAAGAGATAAGAGAACAAATTGCATTCATGCCAGACTTCGATGAATCACAAACCGAACTTCCGGACCAGACAAGACTGATGCTAGTTCAATCTATCGCGGACCTATTTGTTCCATTCGAAAGAAATGTGAATCTAGCAAGGCAGTTGGACACAGTTATTAGATTTGGCTATCGCCATCGTGAGCTACCAAGCATGAAACTTCAGAACGCAAAGCCGTCTTCCAGCAGTCGAAGAAGAAATCGGGAAAAATTCTCATCCATTGCTTCTCAGAAACCGATGTCAATGACGCTCATCGCGGGCTCTGGTAGCGGAAAATCAACAGCTGTAACCAATTCGCTGTCTGGGATGCCCCAGGTAATCTTCCATCCTCAACACAACTTGTACCAGATTACTTATTTGATTGTTGAAATTCCATCAACCGCAAAAAGCGATATCCCGTTTCTCAAGGCTGTCATCGCTGAAATAGATAGACTTTTGCCAGGTTTTGGTTACAAAGACACCTATCTTCCATCCAGCAAAGCGTCCTCTATGAGAGGGGTAGACTGGTTTTCAGTAGTGTGTGACTTGTTGAGAACACATCAAGTTGGAATTCTCGTGATTGAAGAAGCGCAGAAGCTGGCAAAGTATACAGTTGGCACAGAAGAGACTCTCAATAGTCTTTTGACCATAATCAATTCTGTAAAAGTCCCAGTGCTAACTGTCGGAACTCCTGCAGCGATGGAGCTGCTGGACTCTCGGTTACAGGATGCCAGACGCGCTTGCGGGCTTCTGAACCCAGTCTGGCAAAATCTAGCTTTTACCGAGGTCAGCGATAATGACGAAGACCAGACCGAATTTGAGACATTGATTCATCTGTTAGCGAGCTTTAATTGGACCAAGACAGAAATTCAAATCACACCTGAACTGCTACATGAGATTTTCTTTTACTCCCAAGGAATCGTTGCGGTCATCACGTTACTTTTTATCTTCGCTCAAACACGAGCCATCATTGATGGCTCAGAAAATGTCACTTCTGAAACATTCAGAACCGTTTATGAAAATGACTTGGTCTTCTTACATCCGATGCTGAAAGCCCATAGAGACAAAGACTTCGCAGCTTTGAGTGAGTTTGAGGATATGAAGTTAAGTTTGTCAGACATCGCGAAGGAACTTGGAGTTGAATTATCCAAAGATGGTGTGACTGACTCAACCACACATGTGCGTCGCATACTCTGTAACAAGCTAATTCAGACTGGTCTGAACGCAGTGAGTTCAGACCGCGTCAGTAAGAATGCGCTCCTGACAGATAACTTAATTGAATAAACTCTTATTCAATCCAGCTGGCCTGTACCCAATCTTTGCCGACGAATTATTGCTTAGCGCGGTACTAAGAAAAGTTCAGGCACAGTCCATACACGCACGACTGTTGTTGGAGCGGGTACTGGCATTGGGTCCAGCGGCGAAAATTTGCTTCGGTGGTGGTGAGTTGTTAGGGGATAAAAGTAGGTCTTGTGCGAGCTACACGGAGTTGTTGTTTAGGCACTCACTCGTACCCTATCACATTGAATTTTGGTGCAATGAAGACCAGACAAATTTTTTTGCTGGAGGAGCTCCATTATCACAATATTTGAAAAACCATTTCCTAAAACAAATTAGATTTTTTAACAACTCATGCCCAACACTTCGGTTGTGTAAATCCTGCGTTGGTCTGGAAATCGAATTTTTAGGCACGAGTTTTTGGCACAGAAAACACCAACTACCGGGTGTTGTCAGCTGTCACATCCACAACTGCGCTCTGTACAAATCGGAAATCCCAAATAAATTCGACTATCGATTACAGAACTTAAAACTCCCGCATCAAACGAAGAACCTAAACCGGGTCATGGAGTTTTCAAGTAGGGAATTTTGCTTAGCACTAGCCTTGAACTCTGAGGCTTTACTTGATGCAAACAAAATCAACTTGGAACCGAAAAGTACCCACCGAATGCAAGAGTTGCAAGATGAGTTTTTTACATGTGACACACTTACAGCCAGAGAGAGGATAAGGTGGATTCGGTCAAAATATAAGCAACATTTGGCGAATCACTTTCTCACCTTCAATCGCATTTCAATTCCTCCGCCAGCTAACTTCGATATTCCAGCATCAATCGGCTACGAGCAACATTCAACCCTCTCTCATCTAGTTCTAAGAACTATTCTTCAAATGGATAGCTTGGGAGCCTGACGAATATGAAAAATATTCAGAAGCGAAAAACAATAAATTTCAAGCTATCACCAGATTTAGCAAACACTAAAGAGAATGAGAACGAGCGCATATGGGCGGCAATTCGTGGGCCCATATTTGAAGTTTTCTTACACAAATAACATGTTGACGAGCTTGGCCTACATCTATAAAAATAATGATACAACTTTGACTTTTGGGCAAATTGCAGATGCGAAAATCACAACAAGCCAGATTTAAAATCGCCTCTGCCCGCAAGGACAACAAAAAAGGAAACCGTGGCGACAGAGTGAGCCCACAAATGTCGGATTCTAAGAAGAAATTATTCTCAACAATCGAGTGTGAACCTGAATTTGGCGAGACTGCTTTTTTGAAAAGGTATACCGACATCATTGAAAAAAGCTAGTTTGTTTACGACGGTTAGCTGAAACTTGGTAAAAACTGCTTACCTTCAACAGTCATCAATATCGTAGAGACCTGCTTCTTCTGAAGCCCTCGCAATTAGTTTCAAGTTGGCTAACCTTCGCTCACGTAATTTCACACTGAAAGCCTCAACATCGGCCATCAAAAAAACCAAACGGTTGTTTGCCTGTCGTGTTGCCACAAGCTCCTCGGCTTTAACTAACTTACGAACATGGACACGGGAAAGGTTCAGCTTTTCTGCAACCTGTCTTGACGTAAGTGTTTTATTCTCCATCAAACCCTCCACTTAGCACTCTCGGCTTTCAACCTCATCTCCCTCTTGATAACAAGATTTTTGGTGATTGACAAGGATACAAAAGTCTAAGTGATGCTGGCTCGTATCGATGGACTAATGAGTTAAGAACTTAATTGCAATCCAGTTTCAAACTTAAATTGCATACCTGGAAAGGGTGATGGCAAATCGGTTAACAACTAATTTACAAATCCGAATTTCAGAATTTTGTAAGTCATTGATTTGTCGATAGGTGGAGTTCAGAACTCAAATTGCTGTACACACTGTGTTTTTGAATCTGGGTGTGGCGGTAAATGATCGAAGCCTCCATCCGGTTCTTGGCTTTCAGGCGTTCCAGAATGTCTTTCACATGCCCCTTCACAGTTTCCACACTGATCTTCAGCAGCACGGCAATTTCCTTGTTGCTGTGCCCGGCCCCAATCAATTCAAGCACCTCAACCTGTTTGTGGGTGAGCGCTTTTGACAAAGTCGGCATTTGCAGCAATTCAATATTGGCTTGGCTCAAGCCTACTCGAATCAGGTCGATCATTTTTGCAAAGGGTGTGAATTTTGAAAATGCAATAAACCGTTCAAGCTGATGACGCTTTAACTGCCCCATCACTTTCTCGTCGTTTGCAGTAATCAGCACCGGAATTTCAGGGAACAGCGTTTCAAACAGACCAATAAAAGTCTCGGCTTGGACATCGCGCAAATGAAAGTCTGTGATGATCAATGCGGGAAACTCTTCCACAGCATGCCGTGCGGCTTCCTTCAAGGTAGAAAACTGGCGAATGCGGGCATGGGGTGCCACATCCTTCACCATTTCGACCAAGCCGAAACTGACGATTGGATGAACATCAATTACAAACACCACTTGCCGTTCCAGGCCTTCCAGTTTTTTAACCACCGCGCTTCTCACAGAAACAATTCACCATGATTTAACTTTAATTGACGAAGCCACCCATCCGTGCCGGAAATAAACTCGGTAAATCGATTCAAATCGGTGTTTCAATCTGTGGAAAGAAAAAACCATTGACATCGTGTCAATCGTTCAACTAAGATCCATTTCATGAACTATGTGATCGAACGTCGCGAAGAAGAAAAGGAACGCCGTCGGGAAGAAATTCTCGACGCAGCGGAACTTGTTTTTTCTGAAAAAGGCTTTGACGCAGCCACTATGGATCAAGTAGCACGCAAAGCGAGGGTTTCGCGTGCACTGGTGTATGTGTATTTCAAAGACAAGGCAGCCTTGCATTTGGCAATTTGCCTGCGGGGTTTGCGAATACTGCGCGAAATGTTTGAAGCCGCACGAAACCAGCATGCCACTGGTGATAACCAAATTCGGGCGATTGGCCAAGCTTACATGCAGTTTTCAGAGGAGTACCCAACGCATTTCGCCGCCATGTCGAGGTTTGAAGCCTCTCACCATGAAATTGCACTGGACGATCCCTGCTCGGCAACACTGGAAATGATTCAGGCCGGGCAACAAGTTCATGAACAAACCGTGTTGGCTCTCGCCAAAGGCATGGCAGATAAAACATTGCGAGACGACCTGGACAATCTGATGCAAATTTCGATCACCTTGTGGGGCTTCACACACGGCACCATTCAGTTGGCGCAAACCAAGGCCAACTTCATGGCCACCATGGGCATCAGCAAAGAATCTTTCATGAACCAGGCTGTAGAGCTGGTCATGCAATCCCTGATCAACCGCAATGGCGGAGGCAAAAAATGATCAAGCAAAGTCGCACAGGCGCCCGCAACAGGGGCGCTTTTTTTTACCTTCTATTTGACAGGCGTCTAATGGCTGCATTGCTGTTGATGGCTTTTCAAGTTCAGCAGCCCAGTCAAGCGGGCACCCCGCTTGACGACTACTTGAGCCAAGCCATGTCCAATAACCCCGCCTTGGCGCAGGCCAACTTTGAAGTGGAGGCTGAACGTCAGCGACTTGAAAATTTGCGTGCGCGCTTTTATCCCAGCCTTGCATTGCAGGCGCGCGCAAGTGTGGCCGAAGGTGGTCGCACCATCGATTTCCCGGCAGGCGATTTACTCAACCCCGTGTACGCAACATTGAATGCACAGGCCGTTGCCGCAGGTCAACCGCCACGCTTTCCCACAGTGGAGAACCAGTCAATCCCGCTGCTCCGCCCCACCGAACAAGACACCCGTTTGATTGTGCGTGGCCCAATTTACGAACCTGTACTGGACCAGCAACTTCAAGCGCAAACCCAGGCCGTCGGCGCACAAGAGGCCGCACAACTGCAGGTAAAAGAAGAGTTGGTGCGCGACCTGCACACCGCCTATTGGCAATATGCACAGGCCAAGGCCCGAATCGCCATTCTTGAGGCCAGCCTGCGAACGCTGAAAGAAAACGAACGAATCAACACAGTGCTGTACAAGGCCGGGGAAACCACCCTGGATGCACCGAAACGTGCCGAAGCGGAAACACTTGAAATTCAGGTGGCCTTGCGCCAAGCCCAAACGCAGGCCTTGCTGGCCAAAGAGTATTTCAACCTGCTGCGCTATGCCCCAAACGACAGCGCAGTAGAACTGCCGCAAGAGGAGCTGAACCCCAGTGCCATTCAAACACTGCTGGATGAGCTCACCCCGAAAACGCAGGGCAACACTCCAGCGCCAGCCCTCACCCGGCTTGAACGCAGCCTGGCCGCCCAACGCGCCCAACTGGATGCCAGCCGCGCAACTTACAAGCCCACACTGGGCTACTCGATCGAAGGCGGCTATCAGGGACGCGACTACAACACCGGCCCCAACACCGGATTTGCCAGCGCATCGGTGGTGTTGAACTGGACCCTGGCAGACGCCGGAATTCGCAGCAGTGAAGTGGCACGCAGCCAGGCACAGGTGCGGGCACTGGAGGCCCGCGCGCGGCAAGTGAACCGGCAACTTCAACTGGCCAAATTGCAAGCCAGGGAAAATTTGCTGGTGTCGCTAGACAGCATCCAGGCGCGCATGGCCCAACAGGCTGCATCCGAGGAAAGCCTGCGAATCAATGAACGCAAACGCGACGCTGGCGAAACCACTCAAGTTGAATTTTTAAGTGCCGAACAAAGTGCAACACGCGCACGTTTGGGCTTGGTGACTGCCGTGTACCAGGCCCGAATTGACCATGCTGTTTGGCAGTACAACAACCGAAACATTCCCGAGCCAAGCCCACAGGAAGGAGCTCAACCATGAAACCCGCACTCGTAATTTCAACCCTCTCCTTGTTGGTTCTGGCAGCCTGTGGCCCAGCCACCCCCGAGGAAGCACCGGCAGTGGAATACCGATTGGTGAAAACCGAAACAGTACAAAGTGGCCCTGCAGCCAGCTTGATCGAAGTGGCTGGAATTGGTGCCTTTCGTGACGAAACCCGATTGAGTTTCAAAGTGGGCGGCGTGATTGAACGAATCAATGTGCGCGAAGGCGAAACTGTGGAGAAAGGCCAGCGGCTGGCTGCGCTGAACAAACAAGATGTCAACGCAGCTGTGAGCCAAGCCAGCGCGGGCTTTGAAAAAGCCCAACGCGACTTGCAACGCGGCAAATTGCTCCGTGATCAGGAAGTCATTTCTAAAGTACAACTCGACAACCTGGAAACTGCTGCACAAGCTGCACGTGCACAACTCAGCCAAGCCCAGTTTGCAAGCCAAACGGCTGAAATACAGGCTCAAGCCAATGGCGTGGTGTTGAAGCGTTTTGCGCAAACCGGTGAAGTGGTGTCGCCAGGCCAGCCGATATTACTACTTGGTAGCAAAAGCAGCGGCTTTGTCATGAAGGCGAGTTTGACTGACAAGCAAGCGGTGCACATACAGCTGGGTGCCAAGGCCGAGGTGCAATTCGACGCACTGCCCGGCGTGAAGTGGCCCGGAAAAGTAATTGAACTAAGCCAGGCAGCAGACCCCGCCACAGGCACCTACGGCGTGCTGGTTGAGGTAGACACACGTGCCCATGAAAACATCAACCTTTTATCGGGCATGCAAGGGCGTACCCGCATTGAACCCGCCAACTTCAATGGCATGCGCAGCTATGTACCCATAGAGGCCGTGGTCGAGGGCGACAACAAAGCCGCCTGGATTTACACCGTACAAGCAGACAACACCGTGAAACGTCAAACTGTAGCCGTGGCCTTTATTCAAGCAGACCGGATCGCATTAATCGACGCCCTGCCCGAAGGCACTCGCGTGGTGAGCACAGGTGCAGCCTACCTGCAAGATGGTGAAACCGTGAAAGTTCAGGAGTAATCCAGATGAAACTCTCGGACTTTTCCATCAAGAATTACCAGTTCACGCTGGTGATATTTTTCCTGCTGACAGCAATTGGCATCAGCGCGTATCAAAACATTCCCAGAACCGAAGACCCGTATTTCGACATCAGCGCATTTCGCATCAATGTGATTTATCCAGGTGCTGACCCTCGCGAAATGGAACAACAGGTAGCCAAGCCCATTGAAGATGCCCTGCGCAGCCTGGACGACTTGAAAGAAATGCTTTCAACATCCCGCAACAGTGGCGGTGTGGTGTTTGTGCGTTTTGATGCGGAAGTCGATGTTGATAAAAAGTTCGATGAAGTGAACCGTGAACTCAACAGCATTCGGGACCAGCTACCCGCAGGCATACAAAAGCTGGAGATTGAACGAATCAACCCCGGCTTCACCAACATCATTCAATACTCCCTGGTGTCGGAAACAGCAAGCTATGCCGACCTGGCCAATTACGCTGAAGACCTTTCCGAGGCGTTCGAGCGTATTTCATCGGTGCGTGAAAGCGAAAGCTGGGCCTACCCCGAGCAGCAGGTACGCGTTAGCCTGAACTTTAAAAAGCTGGCTGAGCTGGGTATCCAAGCCGCCGATGTGGCACGCATTGTTCAGGGTGAGTCGCTGAACATTCCAGGTGGCCCGGTTGAAGAAGGTGCACGCCGTTTGAATGTACAAACGTCGGGCCAGTACCGCAGCGTCGAAGAAATCAGAAACACGGTAATTGCAGGCACAGGTACAGGTGGTGATTTGGGCGGTCGCCTTGTTCGCGTGGGCGATGTGGCCGATGTGCAATGGGACTATGAAAACCAGGAGGTGATGGCCCGCTTCAATGGTCAGCGCGCCGTGTTTGTTACCGCCAACCAGAAAGATGAACGCAATATTTTTGTAACCCAAAAAGCCTTGCAGGAAACCGCGGACGAGTTCGAGAAAACCTTGCCCCCCAATATCAAAATGGAACGGGGGTTTGAGCAATACAAAAACGTGGAAAAGCGTATTGATCGCCTGACCTTCGACTTTGCCCTGGCTGTAACACTGGTGCTGATCACCCTGTTGCCGCTGGGTTTGCGGGCCTCAGGCATCGTGATGGTCAGCGTACCGCTTTCGCTGCTTACAGGTTTGGCCTGTTTGTACTATGCAGGCTTTTCGCTGAATCAGCTTTCCATTGCAGGCCTTGTGGTTGCCTTGGGCTTGTTGGTCGACGATTCAATTGTGGTGATCGAAAACATTTCACGCTACCTGCGCATGGGTTATAACCGCGTCGATGCAGCACGCTTGGCCACCAAGCAAATTTCGCTGGCTGTTTTGGGCTGCACTGCCACGCTGCTGTTCGCCTTCCTGCCCCTCTTGATGCTGCCTGACAACGCCGGAAAATTCATTCGATCACTCCCCGTTGCAGTGGTGTTCACAGTGATCGCGTCGCTGTTTGTTGCGCTCACCATTATTCCGTTTTTGGCCAGCCGTGTACTGAAAAAAGACGAAAATGAGCACGGCAATATTGTGCTGCAAAAGCTGATGGGGCTGATTGATAAAATTTACACCCCACTACTGCACCGTGCCTTGCAAACCCCGAAAACCGTGGTGGCCGCATCGCTGGTGCTTTTCGTGGCCAGCCTGGGTTTGGCGCCACTTATGGGTATGTCGCTGTTCCCCAAAGCCAATACACCGCAGTTTGTGATTGAGGTAGGGTTGCCCCCTGGCTCCAGCCTGACGGCCACCGACACTGTGGTGAAACAGGTGGAAAACAAGCTGGCGAAGTTTGAAGAAATTACAGCGGTCATGGCCACCGTGGGCGAAGGCAACCCACAAATTTATTACAACGTATTTCAGCAAGACAAACAATCGAATGTAGGTGAGCTTTTCGTTCAGCTCAAGGAGTACAACGACGACACACCCAAGTTGCTGGATAACATTCGCAATGAATTAAAAACGATTGCCGGTGCCAATCTGATTGTGCGTGAGTTTGAAAATGGCCCCCCCATTGATGCACCCATTGGCATCCGTTTGGTAGGCCCCGAGATCGAAACACTGCGTGAATTGTCTGCACAGGTGGAGCGTATCATGCTGGCCAATCCTGGCACACAAAACGTGGACAACCCCCAGCGCACGGGGCGTAGCGACCTGCGCCTGAAAGTGAATTTCGAGAAAGCTGGCTTGCTGGGTGTGAATTCTGCCGAGCTGGACCAGGCAGTGCGGCTTGCCATTGCAGGCGCGTTTGCTGGTGAAATTCGCCAAAGCAATGGCGATGCGTACACAATCAGTGTGCGTGGCCCTGCGGGTGTGCGGAGTAATCTGAGCGCACTGGACGACTTCCATGTGATCTCACGCACTGGTCAGGCGGTACCACTGACCCAACTTACCACGCTTGAACTGGATGACAACCTGAACAGCATTTACCGCTTCGACCGCGAACGCGCCGTGTTGCTGACCGCTTACACACGCACTGGGTACAACACCGAGAAAATCAGCAATGAAATTGCCAAGCAGATCGACGAGATGGGCCTGCCCACCGGTTATCGCTACAAAATGGCAGGTGAAGTAAAGAGCCGACAGGAAAGCTTTGCCGGTTTTGGCACTGCAATCCTGATTACGGTGTTCGGTATTCTCGCCATTCTGGTACTGGAATTTGGCAGTTTCAAAAGCACCTTGATTGTGCTGTTCGTGATTCCACTGGGTGTAACGGGTGGCATGGTCATGCTGTTCCTCACCGGTAACTCACTGAGCTTCACAGCGATGATTGGCTTCATTGCGCTGATCGGCATTGAAATCAAAAACTCGATTTTGCTGGTGGACTTTACCAACCAGTTGCGCGAAGAAGGCAAGGGGCTGGATGAATCCATCGAAGAAGCGGGCCGTATCCGTTTCCTGCCTATTTTACTGACCAGTGCCACTGCTGTGGGCGGCCTGCTGCCTCTGGCGCTGCAGGGAGGCGGGCTTTATTCACCGATGGCATGGGTGATTATTGGTGGCCTCATTTCTTCAACTTTCATCGGTCGCCTTGTGACCCCGGTGCTGTACAAACTGTTGCCACCCGACTTGCAGAGAACATAGCCTAAGCCATTGATTTCACCTACAATACGGCCTCAATGCACAAGGACACACTGAAATCATGAAAAAACCCGCAGGCCGCAACAGTAGCGCAGGCCGCACTGGCGACTCGGGGCGTTCCGGCCCACCGGCACGCCCCAGTAACCGCAACAAAACATCAGCCCCGGCAAAACCCGCAGCCCCTGGCCGTGGCCGCCCCAGCAGCGCCGCTGGCAAGGCTGGAACTGCGGCAGCAACACCCGCCGCAAAACCCGACCGCAACCGCGCAGCCATGCGCAGTGCCCCTGTGGCCCCGGCGGCTGGTGCTGCACGGCCACGCCGCAGCAAGGTTACCGGCACAAACACGCTGGACATGCTCGACCCGTTTGAGCCACAACGCTTAAGCAAAATCATGGCTGCGAAAGGCCTTTGCTCTCGTCGCGAAGCCGATTACCTGATTGAAAACGGTTGGGTTCGCGTGAATGGAAAAGTGGTTGACGAGCTGGGCGCCAAAGTGCTTCCAACCGTGACCATCGACCTGGATGCACGCGCAAAAAATGTACTGGGCAAACAGGTCACCATTCTGTACCACAAGCCAATTGGTGTGGTATCGGGCCAGCCCGAGGGACGCTACAAGGCAGCCATGGAATGCCTGGGCCTGGAAAACCAGGCCGACCGCAAAACATCAACCCCTTTCCAGCCCGCCATGCTGAAAGGTCTCGCGCCAGCAGGTCGCCTGGACATTGATTCCACGGGCTTGCTGGTACTGACCCAAGATGGTCGCATTGCCAAACAACTGATCGACGCCAACAGCACAGTGGAAAAAGAATACCTGGTGCGAGTAGAAGGCGAATTGACTGACCGTGGACTTGAAATGCTGCGTTATGGCCTGAGCCTGGACGGCGAAGCGTTAAAACCAGCCCGCGTCAGCTGGCAAAACGAAGACCAGCTGCGCTTTATTCTGAACGAAGGCAAGAAACGACAAATTCGCCGAATGTGTGAAATTGTGGGCCTGAAAGTGGTGGGTTTGAAACGCGTTCGAATTGGCCGCGTAATGCTCGGCGACCTGCCCGTGGGGCAGTGGCGTTTGCTTACTCCGGAAGAACGATTCTGAAGGGGTAAAAATCCACTCTATTCAGGTGATTGATTACAAATGACTTCCGGTATTCTCGAATTTAACATTTGGACAAAGTTACATTCGAGAATTCACCATGCATGCCCAGCACTCGGCCCTGAACCAGCAAGCTTCCAACGCCCCGGTGCAGCTTCCCCCCCACGGATTCTTTACATTTTTAAGCAGGCTGTCTGGCGTAGCTCCCAACGCCACTGACCTCACTTCAATCCGGATCAATGCGGACTGGCTGTGCGTGGTAGTCAGCTTCGCCTGCCTGGTGTTTGCCACCCTCGAAGGTCTGGCCTACAACAACATAGCCCAAGCGCTGGGCTGGGGTATCCCGCTTTTCCTGGGCAGCCTGGCGATTACCCGCTGGCATGCCGGGCAGCCACTGACCATGCACATCAACGCAGCACTGCTGGTTGGCATGGGTGCCTTGCATGTCCACATTGCACGCGGACTACTGGAATACCACTTCAGCTTTTTCATCTTGTTGCCAGTGATGCTGGCTTATCGGGACACCCGCCCCCTGCTCAGCATGGGCTTGTTGATCGTGATTCATCACATTGTGTTCGACATGCTCCAGCAAGCAGGTTTCGAATGCTATATCTTCCGTGGTCCATTCTCGGGTATGCCTGCCGTGGCGCTACACGGCTTTTACGTGTCCATTGCAGTATTGCTGCTGTCGGTGATTGCTCAAACCCTTCGGCAACATGCCCTGGCCGCAGAAGAAGGCACCAAACTGCTGGCTTATCTGGACAAGGAAAAAGGCATCAACCTGCGTGTGCGTGCTCAAACCGATGAACAAGGCCGCATGTCGCCCATGGGGCAAGTATTCAACGACTACGCAGACAACATGGCGTTTGTAGTGGCTGCATTCAAAATGCTTCGCGCCGATATTCGCGAATTGTCGCAAATTGCCAAAGAACTGGGTGCGGGTAATACACAACAAATGGAAGAGAGCTCACAGGCTTCCAAAAAGCTGCGCGACTTTGTTCAAAGCCTGGGTAACCAAACCCGCATGGGACAAAGCACAGCCGAGTTGTCCAAAAAAGCGACCGAAGACAGCTTTGATCTGCTCAATGAACTGAATCAATCCCTGGAACAATTGCAACGCATCGGCAAACAGGCCTTTGATTCCAGCCAGCAAATGCAGGCCCTGCACAAAGAATTCCAGAAGGAGTTTTCACCCGCTGCAGCACAACAACTACAAACCACACTGAGCACACTGGACAACCTGAACGAACGCACCAACGGATTCATGGCCAGAATGGATGTGCTGAAAAGTGGCTTGAGTGCCATTGAAAACCAGTTGGTATCCATTGATCGTGCCACGCACCAGTGGGTGGAAAATGGCCACGGCAATCAACGTCAGGGTTGGGAAGTGCTGGGTGCCATGGAAGGCATGCAAGCGCGCACGGAAAGCGCATTCCGCACCTTGGCCAGCACGGTACAAACCATTTTGCGCTCAGATGAAATGATGCGCGAAATGGAAAAACGGCTCTCGAGGTTTGATGTATGAGCCTGAGCAATGTTCTTGACGACCCGCTGATCAACGAACTACTGGACAGCGGAACCACACGTTACGCCCTGCTGGGCCATGTCACAGACGAATTAAGCCTGATCGCCGCCAGCAAACTGTTCCGCCAAGAACTGGGATTCAAATCGGGTAGTGAACTCATCGTGAATCGCTACGGCATGGCCATTTACCGGGCATTGTCCAATGCATTGCTCCGGCAACAGGGTTGGACAGGCCATGTCAAAGTCAATGCACAATGGCTGAGTTTGCAAATGCTGGCGCACGGCGAATTTGGTGTGCTTCAGGAACAAGAGGTAAAGCGCACCCAGTTGTCACCACAGGTACCTGCGGTTAATACACCTGAACAACGCCCAGAAACCCCGGACAGCACCGACAAGAAAATTCCCACCAGTGTGTTGTTGAACGTTGACGACAAAGGACGAATCAAAAAACTAAGCCCTTCGCTGGAAGAGTTTTTAGGACAAAGCAGCGAACAACTGGAAAACCTTGATGCGGCCAACCTGGTGTTTCGCACGGATGTGGGTCAATTCAAGCGACTGCTCGATCAAGTGAAATATCAAACGGGTTCTACGGACGGCTCCTTCCGCCTGCGCAACACCTTCAATGATGTGGTGTACTTCGACTGGACGGCTGCCTGCATCGGCGCAGACATCTTGCTGATTGGGCGCTCAAGCAATATTCACCTTGAAGAAGCATTGTTGAAAAGTGAAGAGCGAATCAACAACATTCTTGAATCGATGGACGATGCATTCTTTGCCATCGACATGAATGGCTATGTGAACTACCTGAATGAAAAAGGCGCAGAACTTCTGGGTAAAACTGCACCGCTGTTGTTGGGCCGCATGGTGTGGGAACGTGCACCCCACCTGAAGAAAACACCCTTGTTCAAATACGTGAACCAGGCCAAAGGCAGCATGCAGCCAGAGACATTTCAGTGGCAAGACCCGGCCAACGAAATGTGGTACCAAGTGAAAGCCTACCCAAGCGATGAACTGATTTCGATTTTCTTCACTGACATCAGCTCCATCAAGCGCAATGAAAGCAAAATGCGGCATCAGGCCACGCATGATCCGCTTACGGGTTTGCCCAACCGTTTGGCCCTGTCGCAAACTTTGCAAGAATTGCTTGGCAATGACCAGGTTCAGGATTTCAAACTGGGCCTGCTATTTATCGACCTGGATGGCTTTAAGGCGGTGAATGACACGCTGGGGCATGACCGCGGCGACGACTTGCTGATTGCCGTGTCCAAACGTTTGCGCAGCGTAGTGCGCAGTTCAGACATTGTTGCCCGTTTGTCGGGCGACGAATTTGTAATCACCCTGCCCTACATTGCCGACCAAGACACCGCATTCAATGTGGGCCGAAAGGTCGTGGACGCAGTCAGCAAAAAACCGTTTGAGTTGGGTGAAAAGAAAATTTATGTGGGTGCCTCGGTCGGCGTGGCCCTGTTTCCCACCGACGCCACCGATGTGGAAGGCCTGCTGAAACATGCCGACATTGCGATGTACCAAGCCAAACAAGCCGGCAAAAATACGGTGCGCGTATTCCACGCCAACATGAGCGCAACCCTGCAGACCAAAGTGGATCTTGAGAACGATTTACACGATGCAATTTTGCACGATCGAATCGAATTGCATTACCAGCCACGCTTTAACGCCAATGGGTCTATTTGTTCAGTTGAAGCGCTGGCACGCATGCGTTCCCGCACAGGCGAATTGATTCCACCTGCCCAGTTCATTCCGATTGCCGAGGAAACCGGTTTGATCATTCCGATGGGTGAACAGGTGATGCGCAAAGCCTGCAAATGGCTGAAAGACACCAACAAGAAACTGAAGAATCCCATTAGCGTTTCGGTGAATGTATCTGGAATTCAGCTGCTGGATGGCAAACTATGCGGGACTGTCGAAAAGGTGCTGAAACTAACAGGCCTGCCAGCAAAGTTGCTGGAACTTGAACTGACTGAAACCGTGTTGATGCAGAATCAGGAAACCGTATTGCATGACCTGAACCGCTTGCATGAATTGGGCGTTTCCTTGTCGATTGACGACTTCGGCACAGGTTATTCATCGCTGGCAACCCTGCATCGCATGCCGGTTCAGTCCATCAAGCTGGATCGATCCTTTGTCAGCAACCTGCCCAACAAGGCAGACAGTGTGATTTTGTCGCGTACCGTGTTGGCCATGGCACAGGCACTGGGTTTGGGTGTGGTGGCCGAAGGCGTTGAAACCGCCGAGCAACGTGACTTCCTGATTGAGTCGGGTGTGCTTGAGCTGCAAGGTTTTGGCCTGGCTCGACCGATGACGGCGGACGATTCACGCCAGTTTGTATGGGCCCAGCAAATTACAAGCGACAAGGCAAAGAAAATTCTGGCGTGACAGCTTGGGTTCCGGTCTCTCGGCGCTTTTTTATCGTCCGATCGGCTTGGGTTCCGATCTCTCGCCAGAAAACCTGTTTCTCCCTTGCTGAGCCTTGCGATGCCTGAGAACGACCCTCCCAAACTGCGGGTCGGGTCCGTTCTCTGTCGCCCATGCTGGGCAACACCGGCCCTGCTCGGCACGCAAGGGCAGGTTTTCTTGAAGGCGAGGCGATCGAAACACCGCCGCCGATTGGGCGATGAAATCAGCCGTGAGTTGCGTGGTTAGGGAGATTCGCCAGTGCCGATTGACCATTGAACACCGCCGTGAGTCGCTCGGAGGTGGCGAGGCGCTGCACGGGAGTGCTGGGAGCTGAACTTGCAATGGGTCGCACGATGACCAGTCAGAAAACTTGCCGGCTTGGTGCGCCGAGACTAACGATCGCGCCCTGGCGCGAAAGCCAAGACCCGACCGTTACTTTTGGAGGGCTTGGCTTAGTGCAGGCTCAAGCCGACAAGCCGAAGTGCCAAGTTTTCGGGCAGCGGTGACCCTTCAAGTTTAGCTCCCAAGTCACCAGCCAAGTGGGAAACAAACAGCAGCAGTATCCCTTGAAGTTTGGCTCCCAAGTCACCAATCCAGTGCAACACAAATAACCCACGCTGAGTTGGCCAGAAACCGCAGCCTCACGCTCTGCCTTCCGCCTTCGCATCCTCAAGATCAAACTCAACCCCAAACCCGATCGACCCGCGAAATACCTTCACTTTGATCAAGGGCCCCACCGGGCGCAGCTGATCCCAAATCCAGCGGGCAATGTTTTCTGATGTGGGCAGCTCAATCAACTCGTTCAAATATGAATGATCAAGCCGCTTGTGTACCGCACCCACATGTTGGGTCAAAAGACTTTCAGGCACCACATAGCCATCAATGGCAGGGCCTTCAAACCACACCTCGGCGGTGTAGCTGTGGCCGTGCAAACCCGGCCAGTCAGGCAGCTGGTGTGCCACATCGAAGGTAAATTGTTTGAAAACTTTCATGGCATTCCAATGACTTTGTGGGTTTGTACACTCAAACGCCACTGAGGTTTGTTCAGGCAGGTTTGTATGGCCACCTGCAAATTTCTGGATTTCTTGACAGGGTCGGAGTCGTCCATGGCTTGCACAAAATAGTGCTCAAACTGCAATCGACCCAAGGCATTCAAATCCTGCCCTAACTGTGGCACTACAACCTTTAATTCATGGCCGTTGGTTTGTACCAGCTCACTGCCGAACTTGGGGCTGACACAAATCCAGTCCACGCCCTCTGGTACAGGCAGGGTGCCATTGGTTTCAATTGCAATTTCAAACCCTTGCGCATGTACAGCGTCAATCAGCGCAGAATCGAGTTGCAAGGTGGGCTCGCCACCGGTGAACACCACATAAGGCTTTGCGGTGCCAAGGCCACCTTGATACGTGTCTGCAATGGCCTGGGCCAGGGCAACAGCGTCCTTGAACTTTCCACCACCCACGCCGTCGGTACCTACGAAATCAGTGTCGCAAAATTTGCACACGGCTGTGGCCCTGTCTTCTTCGCGACCTGTCCACAAATTGCACCCGGCAAAACGGCAAAACACAGCCGCTCGACCCGCTTGGGCACCTTCGCCTTGCAGGGTATAAAACATCTCTTTGACGGTGTAAGTGGCCACGGCAATTTCGCTTGTTTGTTACAGGCGCAATGCTACTTGAATTGAGAAAGTGTGCCCAGAAAAAGGGCAAAAAAAATGCCCGATATGGTTAACCGGGCAAACCTCAGAAGCAAAAGAGGAGGGATGTGAACCCACAGTTTGCAAGCAGTCGTAATTGCCTGCAAGCCCATTTTTCGAGGCTTTCCTCGAAACTCCAAAGTTACATCCAAGGTTTTTGACTAGAGTAAAACCTCAAAAAACCGCGAAATATAATCGCTGCTTTGCTTTCCGGTAAACGCTTGCAATCCAAGCGCTCAATTAGAGCAAAACACCCAATTCGCGCACGGTGTTGTTTTATTTTTAACACCCTGTTGTTTATTTCCCGCCAGCGCCCTTCAAACACGCATTCAACAGCGTCTGCATTTTCTCAAGACCCTGTTCATTCATGCAATCAATGTTGCGCTCGGGGATCAAATCCACCTCGGGATAATTGTCGATGGCCTCGCTTAAGCTGTCTTCGCGCAGCAGGTGCAACATGGGGTAAGGCGAACGGTTGGTATAATTTTCAACATCGTCAGGCTCGGTGCCGCCAAACTGGTAATCCGGATGAAAACTGGCCACCTGGTAAACGCCCTCCAGGTTCATGTCAACCAGTAACTCATCGGCCGCTTCCAGAAAATCGTTGTAGTGGTAAAAATCCTGCAGCACTTGCGGGTGAATCAAAAGTGTTGTTTCCACGGCTTCGTCCACATTCAACAAGGCCAGCTCGTGGGCAAGTTCGTCCAGCAGCGTGGCCTCATCCTTGGCCTTACTCACCACAAAACGCACACGGTCTTTCACCAACTCGCGCTTGGCAAATGGGCACAAATTAAAGGCCACCACCACCTGCTCTACCCAGCGGCGGGTGGCTTCAATAATCTCAAGGTCTGTTGTGTGGGTCATTTAGAACGGCAACTTCACATCGGGAGCCACCGCCAAAATGGCAGCCTTGAATTCGCCTTGAATGCGAGCCAGCGCAGCATCACTGTCCGCTTCAAAACGCATCACCACCACGGGTGTTGTGTTGGATGGGCGCGCCAGCCCGAAACCATCGGCATACTCCGCCCGCACGCCGTCAATGGTGTTTACCGATTCCGAACTTGGAAACTTACCCTCGGCCTGCAAGCGTTTCACAATGTCAAAGTTCACACCTTCAGCAGTTTGCAACTGCAATTCGGGAGTGCTCGATGAATTGGGCAAAGCATTCAGTTCAGCACTGGGGTCGCTGCCGCGGGACAAAATCTCCAGCAAACGCACGCCCGCGTACAAACCATCGTCAAAGCCAAACCAGCGTTCCTTGAAAAACACATGGCCGCTCATCTCGCCTGCCAGTGGGGCACCGGTTTCCTTCAACTTGGCCTTGATCAGGGAATGGCCTGTTTTCCACATCAAAGGCTCGCCACCGGCCGCCTTCACGGCTTTGGCCACATGGCGTGTGCACTTCACGTCGTAAATCACCATGGCACCGGGGTTGCGGGCAATCACATCACGGGCAAACAAAATAAGCTGGCGGTCGGGGTAAATAATTTCACCGTCTTTGGTCACAACGCCCAGGCGGTCGCCATCGCCGTCAAAGGCCAAACCAATTTCAGCATCGCCGTTTTTCACGCAAGCAATCAGGTCTTGCAGGTTCTCCGGGTGTGCAGGGTCAGGATGGTGATTGGGGAAATTGCCGTCCACTTCACAGAACAGTTCAGTCACCTCACAGCCCAAAGCTTCATACAGTGTTTTTGCAAATGCACCGGCCACACCATTGCCACAATCCACGGCAATTTTCATGGGGCGTGCCAGTTTGATGTGCCCCAGAATATTGCTCAAATAATCAGGCCACACATTCAGTTCACGGTAGCCGCCGCGTTGTACGCCAGCCACCACGCCACGCACAGGCTTCTCGGTTTGAATCCATGTCAACAGTCCCTGAATGGTATCGCCATACAAGGTTTCACCTGCCACCATCATTTTCAGGCCGTTGTATTGTGGTGGGTTGTGGCTGCCGGTCACCTGCACACCCGTACCATTGCCCAGCAAGAAGGTTGCAAAATAAACCAGTGGGGTTGCCACCATGCCCACATCCACCACATTCACACCCGCATCCCGAAAACCATCGGCCAGTGCGCCACACAGGCGTGGGCCGCTCAACCGCCCATCGCGCCCTACCACCGCCTCGTTTTTGCCGCGGCTCAATGCCAAATGCCCCAAAGCACGCCCCACGCAATAGGCAGCGTCTTCGGTCAAGGTGTCGTCCACGATGCCGCGAATGTCATAGGCTTTGAAAATAGAGGAGGAGATGCTCATGGTTGAATACCTGAAATAGTCAAAATAGGAAAAAGGAAACGCAAAGGCCTTGTCTTACTGAATGCGTTGAATACTTGGACTCAAGGCATAATACTACTTTCGTTGTTTTGGTTTGTTTTCATTATGGCCAACTATGTGATTGGCGACGTTCAAGGTTGTCACGATTCTTTGCTCAAGCTCTTGGACAAGGTTCGGTTCAACTCCGAGGTTGACGTGCTTTGGTTCGCAGGCGACCTGGTCAACCGCGGGCCCCGCTCGCTGGACACACTGCGATTCGTACAAAGCCTTGGCGAAAGGGCCCACACCGTGCTGGGCAACCATGACCTGCACTTGCTGGCCCTGTGGTGCAACAGTGGCCGCAGCCATGAAAGCGACACCATTGCTGAAGTGGTGAATGCACCCGATGGCGAAGCATTGGTGAACTGGCTGCGAAGCCAGCCCTTGGCCCTGCGCTTGCCACCAACACAAAATACCTTGGATAACGGATTGCTGACCCATGCAGGCCTGTTGCCGGAATGGAGTTTTGAGGATGCGTTGGCATTGTCCGAAGAAGTACAGCATGTGTTGTCTGGCCCGGACTGGCAAACCTTCATGGCCGAACTGTACGGCAACAAGCCCAATCGCTGGGACCCAACGCTCGAGGGATTTGATCGCCTGCGTTTGATTGTGAATGTATTTACCCGCATGCGCATGGTGCGCGACGACGGCAAAATCGACTTCAAATACAAACTGGAGCCAGCCGACGCACCCCCAGAACTGAAACCCTGGTTTGAACTTGCGCGAGAATTTTCAGGAGAAGGCCCAATCTTGTTCGGGCATTGGTCCACACTGGGCCAGCTGAAAAACAAGGCTGGATATTGCCTGGACACAGGTTGCGTGTGGGGCGGTCAACTGACTGCACTTCGCCTGGAAGACGAGGCCATTATCCAGGTAGACGCAGTCGAGCCACCCCTGCCTACCATTGCCTGAATTCAAACAGCCGCGCTGGTATTGCTACACAGCGCGCGTATTTTTTCATGCGCTTCATCGCTGAGTTCATGCCGTGTGCGCCCCTCTGGGTTGATCGGCGCGTGAATATACAGCTGGACCACATACCCGGTTTTACTGTTTAACAACACCTGAATGTTCTCTAGCAAGGTTTGTTCACCGATGAAGGCAGGCTGCGCAGAAAACTTTCCATCGGGGGTGAAGTACTGCAAGCTGACTGGCAACAAAGGCACCTTGGCCTGTATCGCGGGTTGTACAAAATTGCTGTGAAAATGCAAAGGTGCATCTCCAGGCCCGGTTGTACCCTCCGGGAATACAGCCACGCAACGCCCGGTACCCAATACCTTGACGGCAGCGTGAATCACATCGCGAACAGCATGCCGCTTGCCACGCTCAATAAAAAGCGTACCGCTGCGCTTGGCCAGCAAACCACCAATGGGCCATTGGGATATTTCTGATTTGGCGATAAAAGTAACCGGGTGAATGCTGTTGAATGCAAAAATATCCAGCCAGGAAACGTGCGTGCTGTAAAGCAAACACGGTTTGTGAATGGCGTAATTCGATTCAGGCGATTCATACACCACCTTCACCTGCACATTCAGAATACCCAGCAATTGGCGGGCCCATCGCTTCTCGATTGCCTCTTTCAGGGCCTTGCCCAATATCGGCCAAAACACCAAAGCCACCACAAAACCGTACAGCAGGTGAATAACCAGACGAAGCAACATGAACACTTTACGCATGCCTTGAAGTCCTTGTACTCGGGGGCCTTTAGGCCACCAGCACTTTCATTTTGCTTTTTTCAAGGCTGCTGTAGCCCACGTTGCCATTCACCATGGTCAGCTGCACTTTGCCCTGCATGGGGAAACCATTGAACGGTGTGTGCTTGCCCTGACTGATCAAACTGGCCTCGCCCACCACCCAATCTACTTCCGGGTTGAACAGGCACAGGTCGGCCGGCATGCCAGTGCGCAAACTGCCCGCTTGAACCTTGATTATGTCGGCGGGGTTGCCACACAACAATTCAACAATTCGTGCGGGGGGCACGTTCTGCTCACGCATCCACTTCACCGCCAAGGTCAGCAGCAATTCCAGTCCGGTTGCGCCCGCCTCGCTTTCTGCAAAAGGCAACAACTTGGCATCATCATCCACGGGCGTGTGGTCGGAGCAAATCGCATCAATGGTGCCATCCAGCAAACCGGCGCGAATGGCGTCGCGGTCGCGCTGCTCGCGCAAGGGTGGGATCAGGTGGGCGTTGGGGTCGAAAAAACCAATGTCCAGGTCAGTCAAATGCACATGGTGAATTGCCACATCGCAAGTCACGGGCAAACCTTCGGCTTTGGCTTGCCGAACCAGTTCAATGCCCTTGGCCGAACTGATGCGGCAAATGTGCATGCGCGTGCCGGTTGTGCGTACCAGCTCAAAATATGCCTGCAGGGCAATGGTTTCGGCCATCACCGGAATGCCGCTCAAACCCATGCGTGAAGCATAAGCACCGGCATGGGCCACGCCTCCCTTGCTGAAGTTGGGCTCGGTGGGCCGCAAAAACACGGTGAAACCGAAGTTACGGGCATACTTCATGGCTTGCAGCAACACACGCAAATCGCGAATGGGCGATTCAGCCTGGCTAAAGCCCACACAACCTGCCTCGGTCAGTTCGGCCATTTCAGTCAGCGTTTCGCCATTCAAACCCGTGGTCAGGGCGCCCAGCGGGTACACCTTGGCCAGGTTCAACTGGCGTGCCTTGAACTTCAGCATTTCAATCAAGCCGGGCTCGTCCAGCACGGGTTCTGTGTCGGGTGGGCATACCAGCGAGGTAATACCGCCAGCCATGGCTGCTTCCATTTCACTTTCAAGGGTGGCGCGGTATTCATAGCCTGGTTCGCGCAGGCGCGCCGACAAATCCACCAGGCCGGGCAACACCCAAAGGCCGGAGGCGTCAATTGTTTTGCTGGGTGCAAAGTCAGCTGGCATTTCGCCCTTGGGCGCTACCGCCACCACGCGACCAGCGGCCACAGCCACATCCATGATTGCATCGGCACCGATGCTGGGGTCTATCACATGTCCGCCAGAAATCAACACTCGCATTGTTTTTCCTTTATGGGCAAATTCACGTCAAGCGCTTTTACTGGACGACGCCAGAATACTCATCACCGCCATGCGCACGGCAATTCCGAATGTCACCTGATTCAAAATCACGCTTTGCGGGCCATCGGCCACTGCCGAATCAATTTCTACACCACGGTTCATGGGGCCGGGGTGCATCACGATGGCATCGGGTTTGGCATGGCGCAGCTTTTCTTCAGTCAACCCAAAGTGCTTGAAATATTCTTGAGCCGACGGAATCAGGGCACCGGTCATGCGCTCTTTCTGCAAACGCAGCATGATGATCACATCGCAATCCTTGATGCCTTCTACGAGGTCGTGGTAAACACGCACCCCCATGTTATCCAGGTGGCTGGGCAACAAAGTGCTTGGGCCCACTGCACGCACCTCGGGGCAACCCAAAGTTGTAAGAGCATGGATGTCGGAACGCGCAACACGGCTGTGCAAAATATCGCCCACAATGGCCACACGCAGCTTGGTGAAGTCTTGCTTGTAGTGGCGAATGGTATACATGTCGAGCAGTGCTTGTGTTGGGTGGGCATGCCGCCCATCGCCCGCGTTGATCACATGAATGGTGCCACCGCTGGTGCGGTTCAAATGCTGGGCCATGAAGGTGGGCGCACCACTTTCAGAATGGCGCATGACAAACATGTCGGCCGACATGGCAGCCAGATTGTCGATGGTGTCGATCAGCGACTCACCCTTGCTGGTCGACGAAGACCCAATATTCAAGTTCACCACATCGGCCGACAAGCGCTTGGCTGCAATCTCGAATGTGGTGCGAGTGCGGGTGGAGTTCTCGAAAAATACATTGAACACCGACTTGCCGCGCAACAAAGGCACTTGCTTCACATCGCGATCAGTCACTGACAAAAACGATTCTGCCGTGTCCAGAATGCGATGGATCATCGCCTTGGGCAGCCCTTCAATACTCAGCAGGTGAATCAACTCACCTGCGGCATTCAGTTGAGGGTTATTCAATTTGGTTTTACCTCCAGCTCCAGGCGGAAAGCACCTTGCTCATCTTGGGTCAATACAAACGCTTCATTCGGTTTCAAGGGCAGGTGCTTGCCCACATACTGCGCATCAATCGGCAATTCACGGCCACCACGATCCAGCAACACGGCCAACTCAATTTTTGCAGGCCTACCAAAGTCGAACAAATGGTTCACAATCGCCCGCGTGGTTCGCCCTGTGTACAACACATCATCAACCAACAATATGGTGCGACCTTGTACATCAAAAGGCACCTCGGCGGGTTTGGGTGCCTCTTTCAGGCCACGCTCAGAAAAATCGTCGCGATAAAACGCGCTGTCAAGGAATCCGCATGGCAGGGCAAAACCCAAATCTGCATGCAGGCGCTCGGCAATCCAGGCGCCTCCGCTGTGCACCCCAATCAGTCCCAGTTCAGAACGGTCGGGAAAGGCTTTTTCAATTTGATCACGCAGGCGGGCGTACAGGGCTTCGGGGTTTGGCAGGCTCATCGTCCCTCCAGAAAAAATTGTTCCAGAATCAGGCAGGCACTGCCCATGTCGACTCGGCCTTTGTTCTCGCAGGCGGCCTTGCCTCCCATACAGCTTTCCATGATTGCACTGGTGTAGCGCTCATCAACCCGGGCACATGGCAGGGAAAAACGCCCCTCCAATTGACGGGCGAAACGCTCACAACGTGCGGTCAATTCATTGTCGGCGCCATCCGCCTGCCGAGGCACCCCAACCACCAGGCCTTCGGGCTGCCACTCTTTAATCAGCTTTTCAATTTTGTCGAACCGCTGCTCATCATTTTGCGCTTCAACCACGGACACACCACTGGCAGTTTTGGTCAGGGAATTACCAAACGCAACGCCAATTCGCTTCAAACCAAAATCAAACGCCAGGTATTGTGTCGGTTTGGGCGAATGCACGGGCTTGGTCATTGATTAAGCATGCCCCGCAGCACCGCTCATCAGGGCGGGGTCGATACCCAGCATGGCGTAGGCGCTTGCAAAGCGTTCTTCCAGGGGCGTGTCGAACAATATTTCGTGATTGGCGGGCACGGTGAGCCAAGCGTTTTGAGCAAGCTCTTCTTCAAGCTGCCCCTCGCCCCAGCCGGCATAACCCAAGGTGATCAACCATTTGCCTGGCGCTTCGCCACGGGCCACGGCTTCAAGAATGTCTCGGGAAGTGGTCAAGGAAATTTCATCGTTCACTTTCAGCGATGAATTCCAGTTCAAAGGCTCGGTGTGCAAAACAAAACCACGCTCTGACGCCACTGGCCCACCCATCATCACCGGGAAGTGGGCTGGCATGTAGCCCTCCACTTCCACGTTGATTTTTTCCAGCAAACTTTCAATGGCCAAGTCGGTGGGCCGGTTAATCACCAAACCCATGGCACCCTTGCCGGAATGTTCGCACAAATACACCACGGACCCTGCAAAACTGGGGTCAAGCATGTTCGGCATGGCGATCAGCAACTGACCGGACAAGCTAAATTCAGTGGGTGTGGAAATTTCGGTCTCGCTCATGCCAAAATTGTAATGCCTTTTAACTGTGCAAAAGCGGGTAGGCGTTCCTCTACCCGCCTTTAAGCGCACAGATCAACCCAAATTTAAGTTGTTCCCATGCCTGCTTCACTTCTTGAAAACCACCCATTGTCGACCCAACCCCAACCGGGCCAGTACACCAAAGGCTTGATGTGGTTTCGGCGCGACCTTCGAACCCATGACAATGCCGCCCTGTTTTATGCCCTGAAACATTGCCAGCAAGTACATTGCGTGTTCGTGTTTGACAAAACCATTCTGGATGCCCTGGCCAACAAAGCCGATCGCCGTGTGGAGTTCATCTGGGAAAGCTGCATGGCGCTGAAAACAAAGCTTCAAGGCTTTGGTGGCGATTTGCACTTGGTACACGACCACGCCGAAACGGCAATCCCGGAATTGGCGACGAAACTGGGCATACAGGCCGTGTTCACCAACAAAGACTATGAACCCGCAGCGATTCACCGGGACATCACTGTGGGGAAAGCCCTTCAAAGCAAGGGTATTGAATTGTTGCGCTTCAAAGACCAGGCCATTTTTGAAGAGGATGAGGTATTGACCCAAGCTGGCAAATTTTTCAGCGTCTTCACGCCGTTTAAAAATGCCTGCCTGAAAAAACTGGACGAGTTCCATCTAACGCCCTACCCCAGCGAATCCAGAATGGCCTCTCTGGCCAAAGATTCCGATTTGCCCGCACCAAACCTGGAAGACATGGGCTTTAAACGTACCAATTTGCTGGAGATGATCAAGCCTGGCGAGGAAGGCGCACTGGATGCGTTTGAGGACTTTCTCAACCGCATGGACAAGTACAAAGTGGCGCGCGACTTCCCAGCCATCAAAGGCGTGAGCTACCTGAGTGTGCACAACCGCTTCGGCACCATCTCCATTCGCAGGTTGGCCAAAGCTGCCTATGACCGTTTTAAATTCGATGGCAGCGAGGGTGCCATGGGTTGGTTAAACGAACTGATCTGGCGAGACTTTTACTTTCAAATTATTTACCACCGCCCCGATGCGGCCGAGAAAGCCTTCAAACCGGAGTACGACCAAATCCGATGGGACGACGATGAAAAAGCAAAAAAGCTTTTCAAAGCCTGGTGCGAAGGCAAAACCGGCTACCCCTTGGTGGACGCCGCACAGCGACAGTTGAACCAGACCGGCTTTCAACACAACCGCCTGCGCATGGTCACAGCCAGTTTTTTGACCAAAGACCTTGGCATTGACTGGCGCTGGGGTGAAAAATACTTTGCCGAACACCTGAACGACTTTGACCTGTCAGCCAACAACGGTGGCTGGCAATGGGCTGCCAGCAGTGGGTGCGATGCACAACCCTACTTCCGTATTTTCAACCCCTACAGCCAGTCCGAGAAGTTCGATGCAGACGGCAAATTCATACGCAAGTACTGCCCCGAGCTGACCAAACTGTCCAACAAATACATTCATAACCCCACCGAATGCCCTCCCTTCGAGTTGCAAATGGCTGGGGTGGTTCTGGGTGAAACATACCCCAGGCCCGTGGTTGAACACGATGTGGCCCGGAAGAAAACGCTGGAAAGGTATGCGGTGGTCAAGAAAGCCAAAGAAGACTGATTTTGTCCGAACTTATGATGGTCAGTGCAGGTGCCTTCACCCATAATCACCGGTGAATTTGCATCACACAACCCCATACAAGAAGGAGACAAAACAGTGAACGCTTACACCACCGTATTACTTTATGCAGGCTGGGTCATGATTCTGGCCTTGATTTATGTTTCACCACGCGTGCCTCAAGCCCTGTTGGGCCAGAAGCGAATTGATGCATGGGAGCGCGGTAAAGAATCCACCGACCCGATGTTCTTGCAACGTGCAAAATCGGCGCACCTGAACTGCCTGGAAAACTTTCCGGTATTCGCGGGCGTTGTGGCCATGGCGGGCCTGATGGGAGAAGTTGAAGCCATCAACGGCATTGCCGCTTTTGTGCTGTACGCACGTATTGCACAAAGTGTGGTGCACATCAGCGGCACTTCATTCATTCAGGTGTTCTTGCGCGCCACGTTCTTCCTTGCGCAGTTGGGCCTGCAACTTTACATGGTGTACCTGTTGGTCTGTTAAACCGCTGTACGTGAATTGAAAAAACCGCCTTTGTTTATAACTCAGGCGGTTTTTTTTATCTTCAAAACAAAGCTTTATTTAATCGCAGCAAACGCCTTGTCAATCGCCACCTTGGTGGCTTCAATCACGGCATCGTCGTGCGTTACAGATACAAACCCAGCCTCGTAAGCCGAAGGTGCAAGGTACACACCCGCATCCAGCATGGCATGGAAAAACTTGTTGAAGCGGTCGCGGTTTGATGCACTTACCTCGGCAAAACTGCTGGGCACTTTCTCGCTGAAATAAATACCGAACATGCCACCAATGCTGTCTGCACAAAAGGTTTCACCGTGGGCATAAGCAACCTGGTTAAAGGCTTCCACCAACTTGCGGGTTTGGGTTTCCAGCTTCTCGTAAAAACCTTCTTGCTTCAACAAACACATCGTGGTCAAGCCTGCCGCCACAGCCACCGGGTTGCCACTCAATGTGCCAGCCTGGTACACCGGGCCAAGGGGAGCAATGCACGCCATAATGTCTTTACGACCACCAAAAGCGCCCATGGGCATGCCCCCGCCGATGATTTTTCCAAGGGTGGTTAAGTCGGGCGTAATGCCATACACGCCTTGCACACCCTGGGGGCCTACACGGAAACCGGTCATCACTTCATCGAAAATCAACACCGCACCATGCTGGGTGCACAACTCGCGCAAGGTATTCAAAAACTCGCGGGTGGGTTTGATGAGGTTCATGTTGCCGGCAACAGGCTCTACGATTACACAGGCAATGCTGCTGCCACTGGCTTTGAACAACTCGTGCAGTTGCTCCACATTGTTGTAGTCCAGCACACGGGTGTGCTTGGCAAAGTCCTCGGGCACACCGGCCGAAGTTGGGTTGCCGAAGGTTAGCAAACCGGAACCCGCTTTCACCAGCAAGCTATCCGCATGGCCGTGGTAACAGCCTTCGAATTTTACAATGGTGTCACGGCCGGTGAAGCCCCGGGCAAGACGAATCGCACTCATGGTCGCTTCGGTACCGGAACTCACCAAGCGAACCTGTTCCAGTGAAGGCAACATTTCGCACAATGTTTCTGCCATCACGATTTCGCCTTCGGTAGGCGCACCAAAGCTCAATCCACCTACTGCGGCTTCCTGTACAGCCTTGATCACTTCAGGGTGTGCGTGGCCCAACACGGCTGGGCCCCACGAACCAATGTAGTCGATGTAGCGCTTGTCATCCGCGTCCCACACATAGGGGCCATTTGCACGCTTGAAAAAACGCGGTGTACCGCCCACAGAACGAAATGCCCGAACGGGCGAATTCACACCACCGGGAATTGTTTTTTGTGCGCGCTCAAACAGCACTTCGTTCTGGCTCACTTCTTGACTACTCATTCTCAGGACTCCGCTTAATTAACTTGACTGCATCCATTCACTGCATCCACCCACTGCTGCGCCGCACAGCAAACCTGCTCAGCATCGGGTTCCGTTCCAAACAAACCATTGACCACTGCCACTGCGTTTGCACCTGCTTTCATCAATTCAGGCACGCGCTCAATCGTAATTCCGCCAATCGCTACCGTGGGTACACACAAATTGCCGGCCCGGGCAAACAATTCAAGCTCAGCGCGCACAGCATTGGGTTTGGTACTGCTGGGGTACATTGCACCAAAGGCCACATAACTGGCGCCATCGCGCACGGCTTGTTCGGCCAATTCAAACTGATTGTAACAAGAAGCACCCACCAGCCATCCGCTGCCAAGCCTGCTTCGGGCCTGCGCAATGGACTCATCGGTTCTACCCAAATGCACGCCAGCCACGGCGCCCCCCTCGAATTTTGAAAACTCCACCGAGGGCACGTCATTCAAAATCAGCGCCGCATCGTACTTCTCGCACAGGGCATCAAGCTGCCCGGCAAAATCAATCAACTCGGCTTGATCCCAATTCTTTTGCCTGCACTGAAACAAGCGCACACCGCCATCCAAGGCGGCAGCCACACAATCCACAATAGCGTCAGGAGTCCATACCGCCGAACGCTCGGGTGTAATGGCGTAGACGCCCTTGATGAGTTGCTTGCTCAATTGATTATTCAATCTGGTTTTCATCACCATCATCGCCATCGTCTTCCAAATGTTGCATCAAGTGCATGCGATCGGGAATCAACTGGCCTTTGCCCACCACAAAACCACAACTGAGGGCTTGCCAAGTGTATTCCAGTGCCAGCTCTACAGCCTCTTGAACGCTCAAACCCTGACCAAGCCCAACGGCACAGGCACTGGCCAAGGTACAGCCCGAGCCATGATATTGACCTAGCAGGCGTTCACAAGGAAATTCAACAACTTTTTTGCCAGGCACATACAAACGGTTCACAACATCGCCAGAATCCAGATGTTCGCCTTTCAACAACACCGCCTTGCACCCCATTTGCAACAAGCGTTCGCCCGCCTCGTCTACGCTTTGTGCGCCGGTAAATGCCTGTGCCTCGGGCCAATTGGGGGTGATCAAATCAACCAGCGGGAATAGCTGGTTTCTGTAACTGTCGAACAAGGCCTGCCCGCCAAAGGCATCGCCCCGGCCGGAGGCCCGCACGGGGTCTACTACCAACGGCACCGAAGGCCACAGGCTTTTTGCTTTCAGCACCGCTGCCACAGCCGCCGTGCTGCCCAACACCCCGGTTTTAATGGCACTGGGCGAAATGCCATCGTCCAGCAAGGCAGTGAGTTGATCATCAATCCAGTCGGGGGTACACGCCTCGAAGCGCGCCACTCCCGCCGTGTTCTGGGCTGTCAGCCCGGTCAGAATGGTCAGGGGATGTGCGCCAAGTGCGGAAACAGTCAAGGCATCGGCTTGCAAACCCGCGCCAGCAGTGGGATCTGATGCTGAAAAGGTCAGCACCAAGGGTACAGTCAGTGTCATTCAAAACCCAAAAAAGACCGACAACCTTTGTAGTCGGCTGCCAAACTCAGTATTATCCACCCGTTGCAATTTTTTTTCTGGAAGTAGCTCAGAATGAATACTTGGATTTGTTTGATTTGCGGTTGGGTATACGATGAAGCGGCTGGCGTGCCCGACGAAGGCATTGCCCCTGGCACCAAATGGGAAGATGTTCCACCAAACTGGGTTTGCCCGGAATGTGGCGCCCGCAAAGAAGATTTCGAGATGACTCAAATCTAAACTCCGAAAACCAATGGATCAATGACCGAACCACAAGCCGACCCCGCCAAAGCGTTTGAAGACCACGCCCCAACGCCGGTCAGGCCCAAGTTTGTTCGGCAGCTAGGGCAGTTTTCAGCAGGTTTGCTGATCGCAGCCCTGGTTTTGTTGACGGTAGGCCTGTTCGCCAAAAGCCAATCGGACAACATTCGCAATACACAGCTGGCCCAAATCAATTTGGTTGAAGGTCGCATTCAACAAGAATTGCTGGCCCTCAATGGCCCAGGCAGTGAAACCGTTCAACCTCAGGGCCTGAAGGCCCTGCTGGGTTTGGGCCAAGAGGTCAGCCAGCAAAACAAAGGAATTCAGTGGTTCGGTGCCCTGCACAGCCAAACCCTGCAAGTGTTGCTGACTCAAAGCATTGAAGCACTGTCGCGCCCCGTGGCCGGCATCAATTCAGATCTGGAAACCCAGCGCCAGCTGGAGACACAGCTTAGGCTGGACACACTGCCGAAACTGGCCCAACTCAAAGCACACATTGCCCAAGCCACCAACGGTTTCCTTGTCTTGGTATTCGGCCTTGCGACCTTGCTGGCTTCGATTGGCTTTGCCCTGGGCGTTCAATGGAACACCCATCGAAAAACACTTGCCCTGGGTCGTCGCGTACAAATGTTGAGCCGCGCATTGCATAGCCAACAAGAAAACGACCAGAAACGGGAGGGAGCCCACGCGGCCCTTGAAGGTGTGCTGAAAGCGTTGAACAGCAATCAGCAACTGGAGCATCGCGGCACGCTGATGCAAATTGGCCAACAACTTGAAGAACTGAACCAGAGCGGGCGGGCGGTGTTGCAGTTTGCAAAATCATTTCACCAGCTGTCTACCCAAGGCACCCAAGTGGTGAAATCAACCTTGAACAGCGAGCAACGCAACGCCAAAGCCGAAAACCACATGGAAATCATGCAAACCCAACTTGAAGGTTTGCGCGCCGACATTCGAAGCGCTGCGCAGGGCTTGCGGAAAGCCGGCGAGGTCAGCCGCCAGCTGCTGGGCCGGCTGGATTCCTCACAAATGGAATTGACCCTGACCGAACCCGAAAACAGCCGGCAATTGCAGCAACTGGTCGAGCAAAGCCAACAGGCCTTGAAAGAATCGATTGAGGGTTTGGTATTGGCCAGCCAAAAAATAAATGCAGGGCAGCATGAATCAAACAAGCTGGCCGAGTACATGGCTGTGAATCAAACCGCGTGGTCTAACCTGCTGAGCCAGGTTGAACAGGTGGCCGAATCTGCATCGCAAGAATCAGAAAGCGCCCTTCGCCTTGCCAAACGCCTGATGGAACAAAGCCAGCACACAGCACTGGCCTCGCCAAACAATCAAGCAGCCAAGGCACCACCGCAGCTGCTGCCCTGACCCGCGGTACAGCCATAGCAATGGTCACCCACCACCACTTCGATGGAATCAAGCGCGGTCTGCGTCAAATCAGCCAACGTCAGCGCCCTGCCCTGTGAATCGCGCACAGGCCAACCCAGTTGCTGGTTGAAGTCGCAATCGTACAGCGTGCCTTCGTAGTCAATCGACACCAGGCTGCGGCACATCACCGCCGCCAGGTTACTTTCCCGGTAAGCACCTTTCAGCGTGTTCATATAGGTCTCGAACGTGCCCTTGCTGATCAAGGTGCTGCCAAAACGGGCAATCGGCATGTTGGTGATTGTCACCAGGCCGGTGAAGCGAATGCCAAACTTCTCGAACAACACAGCCTTGTAATCGGCTTCCAGTGCTTCTTGCGGGGGTGGCAATGAAGGACCTTGTGGGTTGAACACCAAGGTCAAACGCAGCTTGTCACCATAACCCAGTGCATTCAGTTTTTGCAGGCCTGCAATGCTGGCATCGAACACACCCTTGCCGCGTTGCTTGTCCACATTGTCTTCAAGGTAGCAAGGCAAGGATGCAAAAATTTCAACTTCATTTTCAGCGAGAAATTCAGCCAAATCCTCATAGCCTGGCTCACTCAAAATGGTCAGGTTGCACCGGTCAATCACATGCACACCTGCTTTGCGCGCAGCCACCACCAGGCGCTTGAAGCGCGGGTTCATCTCCGGAGCACCACCGGTCAAATCAAGTTTTTTCACCCAACCCTGATTCATCAGCGCAATCAACTGGTCAATTTGCTCGTCTTGCATCAGCTCGGTGCGATTGGGGCCTGCATTCACATGGCAGTGGGTACAGCTTTGATTACACAGGTAACCCAGATTCACCTGAATGGTTTCCAGGTTCAAGCGCTTCACGCTGGGGAAGGTGGTACTTTTCAACAAATGAACTACTGAGTGCATGTAGGCTCCGGTTTCTGTGCGCCGCGCGGTTATTTCGTTTTCAGATAATGAGAGAATCAAGGCTTGCAAGCAAGATTGATCCGGTTTGATTATCGCGTTAATCGATAGTAACAAACTTACACAAGCTCATTCGCTCAAGCCATGATTCAAGTTACAGTCAACGGTGAAAATCGTGAAATGCCCGAGAACAGCACTGTGGCGCACCTTGTGGAAAGCCTCAAACTCACCGGCAAGCGCATCGCTGTCGAACTGAACGGTGAAATTGTGCCCAAAAGCCAGCACGCCACCACGCCATTGAACGCCGGGGTCAGCCTTGAAATTGTGGTTGCCGTGGGTGGTGGCTAAATAATCAGTACCAATCAGGAGCAGTACCCGCATGAACACCTCAACTGAAAAGCACAACGACACCTGGAAAGTAGGTGGCCGTGAATTCACCAGCCGCTTGCTGGTGGGCACTGGCAAATACGCCAGCCTCGATGAAACCCGCGAGGCCATCACTGAAAGTGGTGCTGAAATTGTGACAGTGGCCATCCGCCGCACCAACATCGGCCAAAACGCAGGTGAAGCCAGCTTGCTCGATTACATTCCGCCCAGCAAATTCACCTACCTGCCCAACTCGGCTGGTTGCTATACCGCCAAAGATGCGGTGCGCACCTTGCGCCTGGGTCGTGAACTGCTGGATGGCCATAATCTGTGCAAACTCGAGGTGCTGGGCGACCCCACCAACCTGTACCCTGACATGGAAGAAACACTGATTGCCGCCAAAGAACTGGTGGCTGATGGGTTCGACGTGATGGTGTATTGCTCTGACGATCCCATTTATGCCCGCAAACTGGAAGATGCTGGCTGTTTGGCCATCATGCCCTTGGCCTCGCTCATTGGTTCTGGCATGGGTATTTTGAACCCCTGGAACATCAACCTGATTCTGGAAAAAGCACAGGTGCCCGTGATTGTGGATGCCGGTGTGGGCACGGCGTCCGATGCCGCCATCGCCATGGAACTGGGTTGTGCTGGCGTATTGATGAACACCGCAATCGCCAAGGCACAAAACCCGGTGCAAATGGCCCGTGCCATGCGTTTGGCCACACAGGCCGGTCGCGATGCCTTTCTTGCGGGTAGAATGCCGAAAAAGTTTTACACGGCCAGCCCCTCTTCCCCTGTGGAAGGCGTTATTTCCTCCAGTTCAAAATGACAGACCAAACCCCCGACAATCCGTTTCGCGACCAGCACATCAAAAGTTTTGTGAAACGTCGGGGGCATATTTCACGCGCCCAAGAACGTGCCGTAGAAGAAGGCATGCCCAAATGGGGCATCGCCTACAGCCCACAAACCCACATTGATTTCGACAAGCAATGGGGCACACAAGGCCAAGCCAATTGGCTTGAAATCGGCTTTGGCATGGGCGAAACCACCGCAAAGATTGCCAAGGCACACCCCCATGTAAACTACTTGGGTGTTGAAATTTATACCGCCGGTGTGGGGTCGCTGATCAAGAAGATTGAAGAAGAGGGCATAGAAAACATTCGGATCATTTCCCATGATGTGGTCGATGTACTTCGCGACATGATTCCCGATGCCAGCCTTGACAAAGTGTTGCTGTATTTTCCCGACCCCTGGCGCAAGGCCCGCCACCACAAACGGCGACTCATCCAAGCTGAATTTGTGGCAAAGCTGGCGAAAAAGATGAAACCTGGCGGGGTGCTGCACTGTGCCACCGACTGGGAAAATTACGCCCACCACATGCACGATGTACTCAGCGTGGCGCCCGATTGGCAGAATGTGGCGCCAACACCCTTTGCGCCACGGCCCGATGACAGGCCTCTGACCAAGTTCGAGAATCGCGGATTGAAACTTGGCCACGGTGTCTGGGACCTTCTCTACCGTGTTCGCTGACACGGTTCAAACAGACCTCCCCTCTTGCGGTATGCCTTGCTGCGCCTGAATTTGCTTTAATCAGGCTCAACCTCGCAAATTCGATACGGCATGCTTTCATCGCAAAAAAACGGGCTGTTGCGCGCGCTGATCGCCAACAGCACCGTCATCTCGCTTAACTCACGCACGTTACTGGTTTGCGTTACAGCGCTGTTGGCCCTGTCACTTAGCATTTACGCCATTTTGAATAATCAGTTCAGTGCACAACATGCCGAACGCATAGATCAACTGCTCATTGCCAAAGCCCAAGCCATTGACCACAAGGACCACTCCGGGCACAACCACGCAATGGCCATGACGCCGGTGTATTACCACTCCGGCAATATTGAGGGTGCACAAGGCACACTGCACTGGCCCAAAGATTGTGAACTTTCCCAAGCCCCATCGGGATCAAAAATTCAGCGATTCAAGTGCGAAAACGGCGTTCGCCTGCACGCACTTCAGGCCATGCTGCCCCTGGAAGACTCGGCGAATCAAACAATCACCCTGTGGGCCACGCACATTCCAAATGCCTCACTGCTCAACATGCAAGTTGAAGACATTCTTGGACTTACCGCCCTGGTGCTGGTCATCAGCACCTTGTGCAGTCGCTGGATCAGTCAGTCCATCACCCAACCCCTGGGAGAAATTACCACCAGCGCGCAACTCATGGCCGAGGGAAATTACGATTGGCGACTTCCTGAAAGCTCCATTGGCGAAATCAACCAGCTGGCGTTCACCTTCAACCACATGGCGAAGAGCCTGCAAGAACGCGACAAGGTGATTCGGCGCACCGCCTACAAAGATCAATTGACGGGGCTGGACAACCGCGCGTATTTAACCCTTGCCCTGCGAGAACGTACGCAAAGCGCCCGCGAACCGTTGAGCATTGTGATTTGGGGAATCGACAACCTGGACAATATCAATGAAGTGCTGGGGCATGATGTTGCGGACAAAGTGTTGGTTAAAGTGGCACGCAAAGCCAGTCGCATTTGCCAGGAAAACCTGGTGATTGCGCGTCTTGAAGGCAATATTTTCTGCATGCTTTTGCCACGAGAATTGCTGGAAAGCATGCTGAAAAAACACACCCTGAAACGCATGTTGCATGGTTCACTGCGGGTACAGAACTATCAACTGGACATTCAAAGCCATGCGGGCCTTGCGCACTATCCCGAGCACGGTCAATGCCCCGAAACGCTAATGCGCCGGGCTGAAATTGCTCGCCAACTGGCCAAAAAAACACGCCAAACCAGCATTGTTTTCGAGGCGCGGCTTGAACAGCGTTCGGCCAATCGGCTTGAACTGATTGCCCAACTGCGCAAAGCCATTACAGACAACGAATTCTGCCTGTTTTTTCAACCCAAATTGAACCTGCGCACCAACAGCATTAACCAGGCGGAAGTGCTCTTGCGCTGGAACCACCCTGTTCACGGTTTGATTGCGCCTGGGGCCTTTATTGAACTTGCCGAGCAAACCGGCATGATCCGCGACATTACGCGCCTGGTTCTCAAACAAACCTACGCCATCATTACGCTGTGTGCCAATCAAAACATCAGGTTGTCAGTCAATCTTTCCGCGATGGATCTGGAAGATTTCAGCCTGATTGATTTCATGCAAACTTTGCACAAGCAGCAACCCGATGCCTCGCGCCATATTGTGTTGGAAATCACTGAAAGTGCAGCCATGCGAGACCCAGAGCAAGCGTTGGACATACTCAATCAGTTGGCTGCCATGCATTTTCAAATCGCGGTGGATGACTTTGGCACGGGCTACTCCTCACTGGCCTATTTGAAGCGCTTCCCGGTCACCGAATTGAAAATTGACCGCTCACTAGTGCAGGGCGCAGACCTGGACACGGATGGTCAGATCATTCTTGAATCAACCATCGAAATGGGCCACATCATGGGCTTGCTGGTCACCACCGAAGGTGTAGAAACCCAGTCCGAATACGAACTGGTTAAAAAGCTGGGGGCCGACTATGTTCAAGGCTTCTGGCTGTCCAAACCCATGCCGTTTGACGAATTCAAACTGAAACACCTGGTTGGCAACCACGACCAGCTGGTCCAACACCTCTAAACGGCTCAAATAGCACATCAAAATTGGTCGTATTTGACCCGGGCACCCTCGGCTTCGATATGATGTGAGCATGACAATTCACACATTCAAAGCATCACCGTGAAAATGAAACAGTTCGATGTCGCCATCATTGGCAGTGGTTTGGCAGGATTAACCACCGCCCTACAATTGGCCGACAAGCTCAAAGTGGCCATTATTTGCAAACGCTCGGTTTCCGACTCGGCAAGCCGTTGGGCCCAAGGTGGCATTGCCGCTGTGCGCGACCCTGCCGACAGCGTGGCCGAACATGTGCAAGACACCCTGGTAGCGGGTGGCGGCCTGTGCGAACGTGATGCCGTGCAATTCATTCTGGAAAACGCATCCAAATCCATCGACTGGTTGGTGGAACAAGGTGTGCCGTTTTCTCGCGAAGACGAAGAAGGCCCCAGCAATACCGAACCCAACGGGTTCCACCTGACCCGAGAAGGCGGGCACAGCCGCAGGCGAATCCTGCACGTGGCCGATGCCACAGGCGATGCAGTACAAACCACGCTGGAAGCCAAAGCGCGCAACCACCCCAACATTCAATTGTTTGAACACCACATGGTGATCGACCTGATCACCGGCGACCGGCTAAGCGAGAAAAAGGCCGGCATTTTGGGTGCTTACGTTCTGGACGAACAATCGCAACGCGTACTCACCCTGACCTGCCCTTACATTGTGCTGGCTTGCGGCGGCGCGGGCAAAGTGTACAACTACACCACCAACCCCGACACAGCCACGGGTGACGGGATTGCCATGGCCTGGCGTGCAGGATGCCGAATTTCCAATATGGAATTCATCCAGTTCCACCCCACCTGCCTGTACCACCCCTATGCCAAAAGCTTTTTGATTACCGAAGCGGTGCGCGGCGAAGGTGGTTTGCTGAAACTGCCCGATGGCACACGCTTCATGCCCGAGCACGACGAACGGGCAGAACTGGCACCGCGTGATGTGGTGGCGCGCGCCATCGACTTTGAAATGAAAAAACGCGGCCTGGATTGCGTGTACCTGGACATCAGCCATGAACCGGCTGAGAAACTGAAAAAACATTTCCCTACCATTTACAAACGTTGCCTTGAACTGGGCATCGACATCACCAAGCAAGGCATTCCTGTTGTGCCTGCTGCGCATTACACCTGCGGTGGCGTGGTCACCGACCACAATGCCCGCACCGACATTCCCGGCCTGTATGCCGTGGGCGAAACAGCCTACACAGGCCTTCACGGTGCCAACCGGCTGGCCAGCAACAGCCTGCTGGAATGCGTGGTATTGGGGCAAGCTGCCGCCAACCACATTTTGACCAAACCCAACCGCGAAACCATGGGACTGCCGGATTGGGACGAAAGCCGGGTTACCGACCCAGATGAAGAGGTGGTGATTTCCCACAACTGGGCAGAACTTCGCCAGACCATGTGGAACTACGTGGGCATTGTACGAACCGACAAACGCCTGGAACGGGCGCAGCACCGCATCCAATTGCTTCGTGCCGAAATTCTGGAGTTCTACAGCAACTTCCGCGTAAGCCGGGATTTGCTGGAATTGCGCAACCTGGTGGACGTGGCCGATTTGATCGTGACCAGCGCACTAAGCCGCAAGGAAAGCCGTGGTTTGCATTTCAGTGCCGACTACCCGGGCACCCTGCCCAAAGCATTCCCCACGGTGTTGCAACGACCCAAGAAAAAATGAATATGCGTGATTTCAAGGGAATCGGACAACCCCGTCGGGTTGACGCACCAAACCAACAATTCGCGCTCACTCCATTACTCGAAGCGAATAATCCACCGCCGTAACGTCTTTCGTGAGCGCCCCGATCGAAATGCGGTCCACACCAGTCTCGGCAATGGCTCGCACCGTGTGCTCGTTTACCCCGCCTGATGCTTCCAGAATAGCCCTGCCTTTGTTCACCTCAACGGCCACACGCATGGCCTCCAGCCCAAAGTTGTCCAGTAGCACCGACTTGGCACCAGCTTGCAGCGCCTCCTCAAGCTGAACCAAACTTTCAACCTCAATTTGCACACTCACATGCGGCGCACCCAAGGCATCGGCATTGGCCAGCACCGGGGCAATTCCTCCCGCAGCCGCAATGTGGTTTTCCTTGATCAAAATACCGTCGTACAACGCCAAGCGCTGATTCAAACCGCCCCCAACCCGCACAGCGTACTTTTGAGCCAAACGCATGCCGGGCAAGGTTTTTCGGGTATCCAGAATGGATGCTTTTGTGCCTTCAATCAGGCGCACAAAATGGCGTGTTCGGGTAGCCACTGCAGAAAGCAACTGCAAATAATTCATCGCTGAACGCTCGGCCGTCAGCAAAGGCCGGGCATGGGCATCAATCTCACACACCACTGTGCCAGGCTGAACCTCGTACCCCTCAGGCACTTGCCAACGCACCAAAGCATCCGGGCACAGTGCATTGAACACCCCGTTGAACCAGTCCTGCCCACACACCACCGCCTTGTCGCGGCACAGCAGCTGCGCCTTGCAGCGCTTGCCCTCGGGCACTAACAGACCGGTCCAGTCTGTATTGCCCATGTCTTCGGCAATCGCATCATGCACATTTTTCAGCAAGGCCAGCTCAAGCGCCGGCCCAAACGATTGAAAGAGTTCTGAACGGCTCATGCTGGCCCCACTCCCTTGTGTGCCTGTTCCAGGCGACCCTGGCCACGCGGCCCGGAAATACCATGTGTTTTCGCGAAATCCAGCATTCGGTCGATGCAACGGTAAGCCTGTTTGCCCAGCGCGGAGTCCACATGCACCTCGCCCAAGCCGGTATCAAACCCGGTCTTCAACACATCGCGCAGGTTTTTCAAACCATTCATGGCCATCCAGGGGCAATGGGCGCAGCTTTTGCAAGTGGCTGAATTGCCCGCGGTAGGCGCCTCAATCAAGGTTTTACCCGGTGCAAACTGACGCATTTTGTGCAAAATTCCGTTGTCAGTGGCCACAATGTAGGTGTCAACACCTGGGGTTTGCGTGGCCTTGATCAGCTGAGTGGTCGAACCCACCACATCGGCCAGTGCCACCACATCGGCTGGCGATTCCGGGTGCACCAACACCATGGCCTGCGGGTGCTGGGCTTTCAGCATTTTGAGTTCTTCAGCCTTGAACTCGTCGTGTACCAGGCACGAGCCCTGCCACAGCAACATATCGGCACCAGTCTGTTTTTGGATGTACTGCCCCAAATGCCGATCGGGTGCCCAAATCAGCTTTTGCCCCTGTGCATGCAAATGGCCCACAATGTCCAAGGCAATGCTTGAGGTCACCATCCAGTCTGCGCGCGCCTTCACGGCAGCACTTGTGTTGGCATACACCACCACTGTGCGATCGGGGTGTTTATCACAAAACGCGTTGAACTCTTCCGAGGGGCACCCCAGGTCCAGTGAACATGTGGCATCCAGGTCTGGCATGAATACGCGTTTCTCGGGATTCAAAATCTTGCTTGTTTCACCCATGAATCGCACGCCCGCCACCACCAGGTTCTGCTGCTTGCTCTCGCGCCCAAAACGCGCCATTTCAAGGGAATCTGAAACACAACCGCCAGTTTCCTCAGCCAGGTCTTGCAATTCAGAGTCCACGTAATAATGCGCCACCAACACGGCATCACGGGCTTTCAGCAAAGCCTTGATCTCCGCCTTCAAGGCAGCCCTTTCGTCGGGCCCCGGTTGCTGGGGCACACGGGCCCACGCCTGGGAGGGTTTACAACTGGTGGAGGGACTGGCCTGTGAGGGCAAATCGAACTCAACAGGCTTGATGTCTACTTGATTCACGGAACGCTCGGTTGGTGACAAGGAAAACACGCATTTTACTCCCTTGGCCCCAGAAAATCCCGGGAATCCAGAACGAAGAACGATCTGAACTTTTGAGTGCTCCCCGTCACTCAAAGGGAGCATTTTCATTAATGCGACAGCGCTCGTTGCCCAAATGCCCGAAGCACTTGTCTTTTTAGCCCTCATCAATACTCTTGGAGCACTCCACATGTTGAAGCAATCCCTTAAATCCTTGTCCATTCTGGCTGCATTGTTGTCCATGCACTCAGTTGCACAGGCCACCTGTCAAGGCAATGACTGTCAAGTTGAAATCGATGCCAATGTTGAATTTGACAGCAGTTATTACCTCAGCCCAAACCACAACGGCATTTTCATTCAAAGCAACACTGGCACCAATGCTGCAATCGTTGATCTGCAAAACGTGGTCATGCGCGACAACGGCGATATCACTGGTTCAGCCCAGGCCGTGGGCAACAACATTGCCATTTCTCTCAGTTCATCATCCAAAGTTCCTGTTCGCCATGTGTCCCAAAGCAACTATGGCGATCAACTGGCGTCAGTCAACCTGTCCCAGCGGAGCACATCAAAAACTGGCGAAGTTCTCATTGAAGCCGTTTCAATTGGCAACAACTTCAGCCTGAATCTTGACAACACAAGCCTGGCCGAATTGTCAGTGGCTCAGTGCAACGTCAGCGACAACGTGGCTGTGGCTGAATACCGTTGGGATCCAACCCGCCTCACAGCGTCAGCTACCGCAGTTGGCAACAACATTTCAATTGGCGGCGCACGTCCTTAATTGAACTTTTTTGCCCCAAGCGACAACCTACAGCCAAAGGTCGCTTGGGGCAAACCCACCCCCATAAATCCCATCCGGAAATACCAAGGAAGCCATCGAATGAAATTACTCAAACTTTGTTTTGCCACTCTTGCCCTGGGCCTTGGCAGCGCACACGCACAAACCTTTGAAGGCAATGTCAGTTCATTCGAAACACCTTTTGGCATGCGCAGCGTCACCGACATCGACTCACCCGCAGGCACACGCCGCGACGCGAATTTCAACCGCACCCAAGTTGACTCTCCAGGCTGGGGGTTCGCCGCCACCGCAATCGGCAACTTGATCAATGTACAAACCGACGGCAACAACAACACCGTTGTCATTAATGCCACACAAATCAACAATGGCGCTCAGAACGCCACGATTGATGGCGGCTTCTGATCCAAAGTCACTTACTGCTCTTGAATACACAAAGGCCCACTATGTCCCGCTATCCGCTTCCAAAATTTGCATTCATCTCGATGCTTGCCGCATCGGCCAGTGCATGTACAACGCTACCCTCCTTCAGTGAAGCGGAGTACGTCAGCCCCTTCGACGGAGCAAGCGTGGTAGAAAATACAACCCGCTACAGCCCTGCACTGGAATGCCTGAGACCCATGGTAGGCGGCCGAGGTCCCAATGCAAAACGGTTTGCAGTCGGGCGGGTCAGTGATTTCACGGGAAAAGAAGACCTGGTCAACGGAAAACGAATCACCCAAGGTGCAGCCTTAATGGTTATTTCTGCTTTGGCAAAAACCGGGGTGCCCATGGTTGAGCGGTTCGACACCTCGATTGCCGACATGGAATTGAAGTACTCCGACAACAAGTTGATCACCGACAACCCGGACAGCAAAGCACATCGGCAAATTTTTTCAGGTTCGCTGCCAGGCTCTGACTATCACATCGTGGGTGGCATCACCGAGGTGAACTACAATATTCGCAGTGGCAGCCTGGAGTCATCCATTCGCTTCATCGGCGCGGCAGCCCGCTACTTTGTCATGAACGTAGCAGTTGATCTGCGTGTAGTGAACACCAAAACACTTGAAGTGGTAAACACACAAAGCCTTCAAAAACAGATTATTGGTACTGAATTGAATGGCGGTTACTTCCGCCTGTTCAGCGATGGCCTGGTCGATGTGAATGCCGCTGAACGAACGCAAGAGCCAATTCAAAAAGGTGTTCGAATGGTGATTGAACATGCGGTGTTCAATATGCTGACCGAGATGAACAATTTGTCAGCACAAAGCTGTGCAAGATTAAGTACAGTCAAACCCGGCGAAATGCGCAGCAATCAAGCCGCCATGAATACGCCAGCCAAACAGCGCAGCAACAATTCAATCGTGCTAACCCCTCCACCCGCTTCAACCTCGGCAGGGCAAGACCCCAGCATTGTGATCGACCCCTACACCGGAGAAATCATTCGCGAAGCAAGCATTGAGAACGCCGCCACCGCGTCATCACAAAGCGAGGTAACTGAGTTGAAAGGCTTGTTTGGCAGTGGCAGCAACGCGCAAACCGCACCGCAGGAATCGACTAGCAACACCACCCGTGAAATGCAGGAAAAACTGCTGTGGGGCAGTCGACCACAGATTCGATAAGCAATTGGGTAACAACGGTTGCGGAGTAAGCAATACGCAGCGCACCAACAAAAAAGCCTCAAGAGTACTTGAGGCTTTTTTAATGGGGTTTTTTACCGGTTTATAGGGTCTTAAGCAGACTCATCCGACTGCACACCATCTTCCTTGATCGGTGAGGCCAAAATTTTGTCAATCCGCTTTTGATCCATGTCCACCACTTCAAATCGCCAACCTTCCCAATCCACCGTGTCTCCGGTGGCTGGCAAGCGCCCTGTCAACAACATCACCATGCCACTCAGGGTGTGGTAACGGCCTTTTTCTTCTTCCGGCACACTCTTGATATTCAAGGTGTCTTTCAGTTCCAGAATGGCAATGGCACCATCCAGCAACCACGAGCCGTCTTCGCGCTGTACAGCCCAAGAGTCTTCCTTGTTGTGCGGGGTAAACTCACCAGTCAGAGCTTCCATCAAATCGTGCAGGGTCACAATGCCTTCAAGTTCGCCATACTCGTCGATCACAAAGGCAATGTCCATGTTGTTGCTGCGGAACTGGGTTAACAGCTCCATGCCCGTCAGGGTTTCCGGCACAAACACACACTGCTGCAAATTGGTTGAAAAGTCGGGCATCTTGCCCTGTGCGGCGTAGGCCAAAGCCTGTTTGGCATGAATTACACCGATCAAGTTGTCAAGGTTGCCATCGACCACCGGGAAGCGTGAATACTGCGATTCAATCACACGCTTCAGATTTTCCTCCTGAGGCAGTCGAATATCGAGATACAACACATCGGAACGGGGAATCATGAGTGAACCCAGCTGGCGATCGTCCAAGCGGAACACATTGCGCAGCATGGTGTGCTCGCTGCTTTCGATGACGCCCGATACCGAACCCTCGTCCAACATGGCGTGAATTTCTTCCTCGGTCACACCGTTGTCGGTGTTTTCTTTCACACCCATAATGCGCAACAAACCGCGGGTCGAAAAAGACAAAAACATGACGAACGGGCGCGTGGCAATTGCTAGAATTTGCATGGGCCTTGCCACCAAGCGGGCAATGACCTCCGGGCTGATTTGCCCCAAACGCTTGGGCACCAGTTCACCGACCACAATTGACACATAGGTAACACCAACAACCACAATGGCTGTGGACACAATGTCTGTCATCGCCACTTCCAGGCCGAAGGTTTGCAACCAAAGCGCCAGTGGTTTGGCCAATACCGCCTCACCCACAATACCGCTCAGCACACCAATCGATGTGATACCAATTTGTACTGTTGACAAAAACTTGGTGGGATCTTCAGACAACTTGAGCGCAACCGCAGCGGATTTGTCACCTTCTGCAGCCAACTTCACCAAACGCGCCTTTCTGGCGGTAACCAGGGCAATTTCGGACATGGCAAACAAGCCATTGGTCACAATAAGACCAATCAGAATCAGCACTTCCACGTCAACTCTCCTCTTTTCAAGGGCAAAACAAGGGTGCCAAGCGCAAGGCTTAAAGGAGCATTGTCAAGCAGGAAGAACTTGGGAAAACGACGCGCAACGAGCGCTTTGAAGGGGGTTGCCAATGACGGCGCGGTGAAGTTTGAGCAACTTCGACAACTGGAACTATCCATATACGGTCGGGAAAGGCCCGAGCACTCCTATCAGAAAAAAACACCGCCTAATCGTACAAAGACGAAGGGGCGGTGTCAATTTTTCTTTTAAAAATCAGGTCTTGTGGTAAATCTCAGACCCTTTCTTGATGAACTCGATCGATTTTTCTTCCATTCCCTTGCTCAAGGCATCTTTTTCAGAAACACCCAGTTTTTCTGCGTATTCACGCACATCTTGGGTAATTTTCATCGAGCAGAAGTGCGGGCCACACATTGAGCAGAAGTGAGCCACTTTCATGCTTTGCTTGGGCAGGGTTTCGTCGTGGAATTCACGGGCCGTATCGGGGTCAAGCCCCAAATTGAACTGATCTTCCCACCGGAACTCGAAACGGGCCTTGGATAAGGCATTGTCTCGAATTTGAGCGCCAGGGTGCCCTTTGGCCAAATCGGCGGCGTGGGCTGCAATTTTGTAGGTGATGATGCCGTCTTTCACGTCTTTTTTGTTCGGTAAGCCCAAGTGTTCTTTTGGGGTCACATAACAAAGCATGGCACAGCCGTACCATCCAATTTGTGCGGCACCAATGCCACTGGTGATGTGGTCGTAACCCGGGGCGATGTCCGTGGTCAAAGGGCCCAGTGTGTAGAACGGGGCTTCATGGCATTCCTTCAACTGAATGTCCATGTTCTCTTTGATCAATTGCATGGGCACATGGCCTGGACCCTCGATCATTACCTGCACATCGTGCTTCCAGGCAATCTGGGTCAATTCGCCCAAGGTGCGAAGCTCGCTCAGCTGCGCCTCATCATTGGCATCCCAAACCGAACCGGGGCGCAAGCCATCACCCAGCGAGAAGCTGACGTCGTAAGCCTTCATGATTTCGCAAATGTCTTCGAAATGCTCATACAAAAAGCTTTCTTTGTGGTGGGCCAGGCACCACTTCGCCATGATTGAACCACCACGAGACACAATACCTGTCATGCGGCTTGCGGTAAGCGGCACATAAGCCAGGCGCACACCGGCGTGAATGGTGAAGTAGTCCACACCCTGCTCAGCTTGCTCAATCAGCGTGTCGCGGAAAATTTCCCAGGTCAGGTCTTCAGCCTTGCCATTGACCTTTTCCAGGGCCTGGTAAATAGGCACTGTACCAATGGGCACAGGGCTGTTGCGCAAAATCCATTCGCGGGTTTCATGAATATGCTTGCCAGTGGACAAGTCCATTACCGTGTCGCCACCCCAACGAATGGCCCAGGTCATTTTCTCGACTTCTTCACCGATTGAAGATGACACAGCCGAGTTACCGATGTTGGCATTGATTTTCACCAGAAAATTGCGACCAATGATCATCGGTTCAATTTCAGGGTGATTGATGTTGGCGGGAATGATGGCCCGACCACGGGCAATTTCATCGCGCACGAACTCTGGTGTAATTTGCTCAGGAATGGACGCCCCAAAAGACTGGCCTGGGTGCTGACGGGTCAGCAAATCAACCATTTTGGCGCCAATTTTTCCACCTGCGTTCTTCAGGCTTTCAATGTATTCCTGGCGGCGCAGGTTCTCGCGAATGGCCACATACTCCATTTCCGGCGTAACAATACCCTGGCGAGCGTAATGCATTTGCGTCACGTTTTTACCGGCCTTCGCCTTGCGCGGTTTGCGCTGCAAGTTGAAACGCAGTTCTGTCAGCTTGGGGTCATTCAGGCGCTCAATGCCGTATTCAGAACTGGGGCCACTCAGCAACTCTGTGTCATTGCGTTCTTCAATCCAGGCATTGCGAATGGCAGGCAAGCCTGAACGAATGTCGATTTTTGCAGTGGGGTCTGTGTAAATGCCGGAGCAGTCGTACACGTAAATCGGCGGATTTTTCTCGCCACCGAATGAAGTGGGTGTGTCGTCTTGTGAAATTTCACGCATGGGCACCTGAATGTCGGGCCGTGAGCCCTGCACATAGACCTTGCGGGAATTGGGAAGCGGCTTGACCGCAGCTTCATCCACCTTCGCGGTGGCTGCGAGGAAATCGGGATTGGCGCTCATGTGTACTCCTGTTGGGCGTGAATCGTTGTGCCGGGTGCATGAACATTCCACCCAGCCAAGCCCAAGGAGCAAAGCCAGTGAAACGCTTCCTGCAAACAGCATTATCTGCACAGGTGTGAGGGTTTTTCTCACCCGGCAACAATTTGCCAGGACCCCTGCGTTAAACTTGAATAAGCTCAAAGTATAGGCCCGCCTGCGTCGTACCTCAATACGCGGTTTGCACAAGGCGCTCTTTTTGTTCAACTTTCTCGGATCACGCAATTCAATGGGCAACAGACTCAGTTCAATCACCACCCGCACTGGCGACGATGGCACCACTGGCTTGGCCGATGGCAGCCGTTTGGCGAAAAACGATCTTCGTGTTCATGCCATGGGCGATGTCGATGAGTTGAACAGCCACATCGGCCTGATATTGACTGAAGCCTTGCCTGAGCGCCTGGCCACCGAACTCACCCGCATTCAGCACGACCTGTTTGATTTGGGCGCAGCCCTGTGCATGCCGGGTTTCGATGTGTTTCCACCCCAAGCAGTGGCGCGGCTGGAAGACTTGATCAAGGAGTTCAATGAACCCCTGCCGCGTCTGGAAGAATTTATTTTGCCTGGCGGCAGCAAGGCCTCTGCTTACACCCACATTGCGCGCACTGTTTGCCGCAGGGCGGAGCGGGTACTGGTGGACTTGAACCAGCAACAAAAACTGCCAGAAGACTTGCTTTTGTACATGAATCGCCTATCGGATTTCCTGTTTGTGGCTTCCCGCTGGATTCACCACAAGAAAGGCGTTCGCGATGTGCAGTGGAAGAAAGGGTTCAACCGCCCACAAGAATAAGTTCGCTTGCAGGCTTGATTAATCGCTACTTCGACTCGGTTTTGGCTGGGCTCACGGCATTGCTGACCGCTGCGCCCGCTTCTTTGGGTGGATAGAAGAACTCGCCAGGGCTCTTGAAAAACCGCTTGAAAATACGCCCCGCCAAAGACAGGCTTTCCAATCTTCGAACACCACGTGCACGTAAGGCGGTAAAAAACGCCAGGCTAAAGCTGACGCCCAGGTTCACCATACCGATCAGGAACACACCCACGGCGGCAATCGCCACCTCAAGCCCGCTCAACATGAATTCATGGGCCTGAATTCCGTAAGCCATGTTTGCCGCGGCAAAGGTAATGTGCCGAATGTCGATTGGCAAACCAAGAATGAGTCCTATAAAACCTGCCGAACCCAACATGCAACCGAAAAAGAAGTTGCCTGCCAAGGCCCCTGTGTTTTTGCTCAAATAATCGGCCAGTTTGTTGGCACGCACCACACCCAAGCGCTTGCGCAACCAGGGCACCTTCCGAATTCTGTCCGGAATACGGTGGTAAATCGACAGGTTATCGTAGTAACCCGCAATAACACCCGCCAAAAACAGAAAAACCCCGGCGATTGCCGCATGGGGCAAAGCTGCCGACAACAAGGGATTGAGCTCCAGCAACATTTTTTCGCCCTTCTCAATTGCCACAGGCGGCTCTCCGAGCAGGAATGTAAGCCCCACAGCCACCACGGTGGCAGTGGCAAATGCTGGCAACACATTGCCCCAAATCGAGATGAATTGGGTGCGTGCAACCTGGGTAATCAAATCAGCCACCCGGTCGGCCGAGCTTAAGCGCCCGTTGGCAGCATCAATGGCCGCTGCGATTCGCGCTGCGGTCATGGCTGGCTGCTTGGTGGCAATGGTGAAACCCAACAGGTGAATGATCACAAAGCCAATGCCGTAATTCAGGCTGAAAAATACGGCCTCCCAAAATGGGGGCAAATGCCAACTTGAAATGCCGGCCTTGAACAAAGAAAGAAGCGCGATAATAACGCCCGCGCCCATGGCCGCTTTGGCCATTTTCCAGTACTCGGCGCGGGTTTCTGTGGCGTACTTCTCACCCGACTGGCTAGCATGTTCAGTAATTCGCAACGCCAGCTTGTCAGTCAAGCCACGCCACAAATCGGTAATGGAATGTTTGCGGTTTTCCTCTTTGGTCAAGGTGCAGAAAAACTGCACGCATGTGCCTACCCGGTTTTCTGTGGGCAAGGCGCCCAGTAGTTGCAGCAGTCGTCGCATGCGGTTGATCGATTGTTCGAGCCGAATCAGCTGCATACTTAAGGTGACTGAAATACCTTGCACGCGAGCCTGCGCATAGGCTTTCTTGATTTGGCCCTGACACTGGTCCAACAACACATCCAGGTGGTCGCCCAAATCGTGCAAGGGCTCCATATTGCTCAGCTTTTCATGGGCCTGCCCAATCATATTGCGCAATTCCAGGTGCTGCTCAACAAAAGGTGAAGTGTGCCGCTCTGAAATACCCAGGCAGCGTACCACTTCGGAATCAATGCCCAGGGCCGCGATTCGCACCGCCAGCATTTCCATGGCCTCAAGCATTTCGTGCTGAATGCGCTTCCACAACGGCATGGCGGGGTCTAACCATTCCAGCACATGAAACAGGCGGGTCCAGCTGGCCACACTGATTGATTCAAGCCATTCATGATCATCTGGTTTGGTGAACATCAGGCTGAGCGATTCACGAACGGTTTTGTCTTCGACCGTGGCCGGCAACAGGCGCTGAAATATCCTGTTTTTCATGGCCTGACCAAATGTTTCATTGCCCAGAATACCGAGCTCGGCAAAGGTATACCGGTAACGTGATTCTTTCAGGAATTGTTCAAGGTAGCCCTTGACCTGCACACGCAGGTCGTTGGACTGCTCAAGCGCTTCCACCAGCATGGAAAATCGCCGCTCGATTTCGAAGTCGGAGCCCGGAGCCCCTTCTCGAAACCATTCCATGAGGTGACACAGGTGGGCAATGTCCGCCTCATGCCTGGTGTCTGGACCCATCCCGTTCAGGATGGTCAGCAGCGCACCTCGAATATTGTAGTTTGGGTTCGTTGCCATATTCTGAATACCTAGTCCGAGGGCTAGTGTACCCGATGAATTGGCTATTTACTCCAACTGTCCTTCAGCGTAGTGGCCCGATTGAACACCGGGTTTTCCAGAGTATGGTCCTTCAAATCAGGCACAAAATAGCCGTGGCGCTCGAACTGGTACACCGTGCCAGACCAGGCATCCTTCAGCCCTGCCTCCAGATAAGCCTTCACTTCGGTCAGTGAATTGGGGTTCAAGCTGTCCATGAAGTTTTTACCACCAGAGTCGGGGTGCTCTTCGGTAAACAGGCGATCGTAAAGGCGCACAGTGGCAGGCAGGCAGTCCTCTGCATCCACCCAATGAATATTGCCTTTCACCTTGTAGTTGTCTGCACCTGGCGTGCCCGATTTGCTGTCCAGAAACACCTGGGCATGCACGGCGATTACTTTGCCGTTTTCATCTTTGTCGCAGCCCGTGCATTCAATCACATAGCCATATCGCAGGCGTACTTTGTTGCCCGGGAACAGGCGGAAAAACTTTTTCTCCGGGTTTTCCTGAAAATCCTCCGCTTCAATCCACAGGCGTTTGCCGATGGTGAACTGGCGCATACCCCAATGCGGGTGGTGCGGATGAACAGGCGCGGTGCACATGTCGGCCCAATCGTCGTCCACGTTGTCCAGGATCAATGGAATTGGGTCGAGCACCGCCACAGCACGGTGGGCAATTGGGTCAAGCGTGTCGCGTAAAGCGCCTTCCAGCACCGAATAATCAATCCAAGAATCGGATTTGGACACGCCAATGCGGGCACAAAACAACTGAATTGCCTCAGGTGTGTAGCCACGACGGCGCAAACCCACAATGGTCGGCATGCGGGGGTCGTCCCACCCATTGAGTTTGTTTTCAGTTACCAGTTGCTGCAATTTGCGCTTGCTGGTGACCACATAGCTTAGGTTCAGACGGGCGAACTCAATCTGCTTGGGCAAGGGGTGGCTTAGAAGGGGCTTTAACACACCGCCATCCGCCGTTTTGTGTTCAGAAGCTAAGTTGTCCAGAAGCCAGTCGTAGAACGGGCGCTGGTCTTCGAATTCAAGCGTACAAAATGAATGGGTTATGCGTTCCAGCGCATCTTCGATGGGATGCGCAAATGTGTACATGGGGTAAATGCACCAGTCATCGCCAGTGCGGTGGTGAAATGCCCGGCGAATGCGGTAAACGGCCGGGTCACGCATGTTCATATTGGGGCTGGCCATGTCAATTTTGGCACGCAGCACCGCAGCGCCATCGGGCAGTTCGCCCGCGCGCATGGCGCGAAAACGGGCCAGGCTCTCAGCGGCTGGGCGATTGCGGAATGGGGAATCCACACCCGCTTGGGTCAAGGTGCCGCGATTGGCACGCATGTCATCTGCATTCTGTTCATCAACGTAAGCCAAACCCGCTTGAATCAGGAATTCAGCGGCTTGGTACATGAATTCGAAATAATCGCTGGCGTAATACAGGTTGTCGTCACCAAAGTTTTCCCAGCGAAAGCCAAGCCAATGCACGGCATCCAGAATGGAATCCGCGAATTCCTCGCTTTCTTTTTCTGGGTTGGTATCGTCAAAGCGCATGTGGCACGCGCCACCGTATTCTTTGGCCAAACCGAAATTCACACAAATGGCCTTGGCATGGCCCACATGCAAGTAGCCATTCGGCTCGGGCGGAAAACGCAGGCGAATGTTCGCGGGATCAGCGGGCGCACCGTCGTGCACATCGGCCCCTCCGGGTTTGCCGGCCCACGGGCGTACCTGATACTCGGGCTTTTTCAAGTCCGCATCAATGATGTTGCGAAGGAAATTCGAGGCGGGGGCGTTGTCGGCCCCGGCATGGGTATTTTTGTTTGCAGAATCAGACATCAGCACATCCTGTTGGCGAATGCGCTGATGTTAGCAAAAACAAGCCTTAGGCAACGGCCAAGGCCTCGCCCTTCTTGGAAGAAATTCCAGTAAATGCGAAATCCAGTTCAGGCTGCTTGCCATTCATGATGGACGCGATTGATCGGCCCGAACCACAAGAATGGGTCCAACCCAAAGTGCCATGGCCTGTGTTCAGGTACAGGTTTGAAATTTTGGACACACCAATGTAAGGCACGTTCGAAGGGGTCGCGGGGCGCAAACCAGTCCAGTACACAGCCTGCTCCGGGTCAGCCATGCCGGGGAACAGCTCCATGACACGGCGGGTAATTGCCTGGCAACGCACATGGTTCAAGTTGGTACTGTAGCCATTCAATTCTGCGGTGCCTGCAATGCGCAACTTGTCGCCCAGACGGCTGAATACCAGTTTGTATTCATCGTCTGTCAGGCTGACTTGTGGGGCCTTGCTGGCGTCGTCGATTTGCAGGGTGGCCGAGTAACCCTTGGCTGGGTAAATCAGCAAATCCACGCCCAGGTCTTTTACCAGCATTGGGCTGTAGCTGCCCATGCACAGCAGGTACTTGTCAGCTTTCAGCACTTGTACTTGACCATCCGCGCCACGCACGCGCACACCGCTGATTTGGCCACCTTCAGTGTCCAAGCCCAGAATGGCGGTGTCGTACTTGAACTCAACGCCTTTTTCCGCGCACAGCTTCGACAGGTTTTGTGTAAACACATGTGCATCGCCGCTTTCATCTGCATCAGTGAAGGTGGCGCCAGCAATTTTGTCTTTCACAGTGGCCAATGCGGGTTCAAGGCGAACTGCTTCTTCTGCGCTGATTACTTTTCGGTCGCAACCAAACTCGCGCATGATTTCAGCAGGTTCCAGTGCATCGTCAAATTCTTGCTGGTTGGTGTAGAAATGCAAAATGCCTTTGGTGAGGCAGTTGTACTGAATACCAGTCTCGGCGCGCAGTTCTTGCAGGGTGCTGCGGCTGAATGTGCCTAGGTTCACCATTTGAATAATGTTATGGCGTGTGCGCTCGGGGGTGCATTCACGCAAAAACTGCATGCCCCAGCGCCACTGGCGGGCATCGGCGCGCAAACGGAACAGCAGGGGCGCATCTTCTTTCATCAACCACTTCAGCACTTTCTTGGGTGCGCCCGGGTTGGCCCAGGGTTCAGCATGGGACACAGAAATTTGGCCACCATTGGCAAAGGAAGTTTCCATGCCTGCGGCAGGCTGACGATCCACCACAGTCACGTCGAAACCTTCTTTTTTCAAAAACCAGGCGGAAGTAATGCCGGTAACACCAGCACCGAGAACAATAGCTTTCATGAGGATAAGGCTCCACAAACAGTAAAAAGGGCTTTCGGCAAACAATTTGCCTTGTAGCCCCTCTCTGTCCGTTTGCCTGAAAGATTCACAACGGGTTGCGTTGCTTGCCTCTTCGGCGGCTGTACTTACGCGGCGATTGGCCGCGCACAGCGCTCTCCAGATTTGAATTCTTGAACCTGTACTGAAGCCTGAGCGTTCATGGGGATTGCGCCTTCGGCGGACCAGCACAGATACGCGCTAGCCACTCTCCAGATTCAGCCTTCAATTGTACTACCGCCGATCTGGAGAAGCCAGTCTAAATTACTTCTTCAAGGAATCACGGATTTCACGAAGCAACAGAATATCTTCAGGAGTGGGTGCTGGCGCGGCTGGTGCGGCCTCCTCTTCCTTGATCAGAGCTTTGGTCAATTTGCTGACCTGACGAACCATCATGAAAATAATGAAGGCCAAAATAATGAAATTAATCAGCACCGAGATAAAGCTGCCATAGGCCAACACAGGCACGCCAGCAGCCTTGACGGCGGCCAGCGTGGGGGCCACTCCCGCCGGAATTTCTGCCAAAGGCAAATACAGATTGGAGAAATCGAGACTGCCAAAAATACGACCCACAATCGGCATGATGACATCATCAACCAGGCTTTTAACGATGCCGCTGAAGGCACCACCAATGATCACCGCCACAGCCAAATCAACCACATTGCCTTTTACTGCGAACGCCTTGAAGTCTTTGAGCAAACTCACGCTGCCTCCTTGTTGAATGTATACCAATGTAAAAGTCCAATACCCGCGCAGATTATCGCTGTGGAATCCTTTCAGGGCAATACGGCGAGTGCCCGGTGGTGATAAAATCGCACCTCTTTGATTCAACAACAGAAAGTGAGCCATGGCAGGACACAGTAAATGGGCCAACATTCAGCACCGCAAAAACCGGCAGGATGAAAAACGCGGCAAGGTGTGGACGAAAATCATTCGTGAAGTCAGCGTGGCGGCCCGAGTTGGCGGTGGCGATGTGGCCACGAACCCACGCTTGCGCCTGGCCATGGAAAAGGCTGCTGCGGCCAACATGCCCAAAGACAACGTGCAGCGCGCCATTGCCAAAGCCACAGGCGAAGCCGAAGGTGTGAATTACGAAGAAATTCGCTACGAAGGCTATGGTGTGGGTGGCGCAGCCGTAATCATCGACTGCATGACGGACAACAAAGTGCGCACTGTGGCTGAAGTTCGCCATGCGCTGACCAAGCACGGTGGCAATTTGGGCACCGACGGTTCTGTTTCTTTCATGTTCAAGCATTGTGGTCAGTTTATTTTTGCCCCCGGCCACAGCGAAGACACGATCATGGAAGTGGCGCTGGAGAATGGGGCCGATGATGTTGTTACTTCCGACGATGGCGTGATCGAGGTAACTTGCCCTGTACCCGATTTTCATACCCTGAAAACCGCTTTTGAAGCGGCGAACATGAAATTCGAAAACGCAGAGCTGACCATGAAACCTGCAAGCGAGACCGAGCTTGAGGGCGACGATGCCATTCGCATGCAAAAAATTATTGACATGCTGGAAGACCTGGACGACGTGCAACAGGTTTACACCAACGTGATCATCAACGAATAAAAAGTACGGAGCACTACACACATGAAAATTTTGGTGATTGGATCAGGCGGCCGCGAACATGCCATGGCATGGCGTATTTGCCAAACCCCGGGCGTAACAAAGGTATTTGTTGCTCCTGGCAATGGCGGTACTGCCCTGGAAGCCAAAATGGAAAATGTGCCAATCAGCGACCTGACCGAACTAGCCGATTTTGCAGCCAAAGAACAAGTGCACCTGACCGTGGTTGGTCCGGAAGCGCCATTGGCCGCGGGGGTGGTTGACCTGTTCCGCCAGCGCGGCTTGCGTATTTTTGGCCCAGCCAAACTTGCAGCCCAACTGGAAAGCTCGAAGGACTACGCCAAGGCCTTCATGAAGCGACACAAAATTCCCACTGCGGAATATGAAACCTTTACCGATGCTGCCAAAGCCCACGATTATGTGAATGTCAAAGGTGCCCCCATTGTAATCAAGGCCGATGGCCTGGCCGCGGGCAAGGGCGTGGTTGTTGCCATGAGCCTGGAAGAAGCCCACCAGGCCATTGACGACATGTTGCTGGGCAACAGCATGGGCAGTGCCGGTTCTCGGGTTGTGGTTGAAGAATTCCTGGAAGGCGAAGAGGCCAGCTTTATCGTGATGGTCGATGGTGTGAACGCTTTGGCCATGGCCAGCAGCCAAGACCACAAACGCCTGCTGGATAGCGACCAAGGCCCCAACACCGGTGGCATGGGTGCGTACAGCCCCGCCCCCGTGGTTACGCCCACCATGCACGCCCGCGTGATGCGAGAGGTTATTTACCCCACCATCGCCGGCATGAAAAAAGACGGCCTGGTGTACACCGGCTTTTTGTATGCGGGCTTAATGATCGACGACAAGGGCGACATCAAGGTACTGGAGTTCAACTGCCGCATGGGCGACCCGGAAACCCAACCCATCATGATGCGCCTGAAAAGCGACTTCGTGAATTTGCTGGACCACGCCATTGATGGCACGCTGGACAAGGTTGAAGCAGAATGGGATCGCCGCACCGCTTTAGGCGTAGTGATTGCCGCGCACAACTACCCACAAACCCCGCGCACGGGCGATGAAATTACCCTGCGCGCCGAAGCCAGCGACGAAGCGGTTGTATTTCATGCCGGAACTGTTGAAAAAAATGGCAAGGCAGTGACCGCGGGTGGTCGCGTGTTGTGCGCCACCGCCTTGGGCGACACCGTGCGCCAGGCACAGGCCAAAGCCTATGAATTGATCGACACTATCAGCTTTGATGGCATGCAGTTTAGAAGCGACATTGGCTACCGCGCCATCAATCGCAAGTAATCAGGACTTAGAGCAATGACACCTTCTGAACTGAATCAGGTAAAGCAATACCTTCAAGGCCTTCAAAGCAGCATCATCGCGGGCATTGGTCAGTTCGAAAGCAAACCTTTTTTGAACGATTCCTGGGAGCGGGCTGAAGGGGGCGGCGGTTGCAGCCGCGTGCTGGAAGAAGGCAGCTTGCTGGAGCGTGGCGGTGTCAATTTCAGCCATGTAATGGGCGACAAGTTGCCCGGCTCAGCCACTGCCAGCCGCCAGGGCCTTGCTGGTGCCAGTTTTGAAGCCATGGGTGTATCACTGGTATTTCACCCCCGCAACCCTTATGTACCCACAGTACACATGAATGTGCGCCTGTTTGCAGCCACCACCGTGGAAGGTGAATCGGTGTGGTGGTTTGGCGGCGGCATGGATTTAACCCCCTACTACGGCTTTGAAGAAGACGCAAAACACTTTCACCAAAGCTGCAAAAATGCACTCGACCCCTTTGGTGCGCACTACCATGCCAAGTTCAAGAAATGGTGCGACGAGTATTTTTACCTGAAACACCGCAAAGAACCCCGCGGTGTAGGCGGTGTGTTTTTCGATGATTTTTCCGAGCTGGGTTTTGAGCAGAGCTTTTCAATGACTCGCAACGTGGGCGATGCCTTCCTGAAAGGCTACCTGCCCATTGTTGAGCGCCGCATGAACATGGCCTACGGCGAACGCGAACGCGACTTCCAGGCCTATCGGCGTGGCCGCTACGTTGAATTCAATTTGGTATTCGACCGTGGCACCCTGTTTGGCCTGCAAAGCGGTGGCCGCACAGAATCAATCCTGATGAGCATGCCCCCGCAGGTGAAATGGCGCTATGACTGGCAACCTGAGGCAGGCAGCGCCGAGGCAAGGCTGTACACCGACTTTCTGGTGGACCGCGACTGGCTGGCGGCCTGAGCCATGCCCACACGGCAAATCTGCATCATTGGCGGCACCTTCAACCCCATCCACATGGGGCATTTGCAAATGGCTCGTTCAGCCCAAGCACAGTGCATGGCCGATGAAGTGTGGTTTATGCCCGCAGGCCAACCTTGGCAAAAACCCAACGCAGACCTTGCACCTGCCGATGTTCGTAAAAAATTGGTTGAACTCGCCATTGAGGGCGTGCACTCCTGGCGCATGGAACCCTTCGAAATTGAGCATGAAGGCCCCACCTACACCGTGGACACGCTTGAGAAGCTGAGCGAACAGCACCCTGACCACAAACTTTCCTTTGTGATTGGGGCTGACCAATTGGCCAACCTGACCAGCTGGAAACATTGGCAAAGCCTGTTTGATTACGCCCGTATTGGCGTGGTGGACCGCACCCAGTGGGGCGATTTTCAGGTGCCCGAGGCTTTAAAACGACATTTGCTCCAAGATCGCCTGTTTCGCATACCCATGCCCAGCGTGAACATCAGCTCAACCCAAATTCGAAGGCAATTCCAGCTGTTACAGTCTGGCAACGCCGAAGTCCGGGAAACCGCCCGCTTCAAACTTGAGGCCAGCCTACCCACCGCTGTGCTCAAGTACCTGACACTGCACCCAGTTTATGGTCGCGCCCAGCCCTGAAAGTTGTTAGAATTCAGGCAATTAACAAACCTTTGGAATTGCATGGAATTGCGTAAACTGCAGCGCGTCGTGATTGACGCCCTCGAAGACATCAAAGCACAAGACATCGCCGTTTTCGACACGACCCACCTTACCGGTGTTTTTGACCGGGTCATCATTGCCTCAGCCTCTTCAAACCGCCAAACACGCGCTTTGGCCAACAACGTTCGCGAGAAAACCAAGGAAAACGGTGGCGAAGTGTTCAGCACCGAAGGTGAAGACACCGGCGAATGGGTACTGGTCGACCTGGGCGATGTGGTGGTGCATTTGATGCAACCCGCCATTCGCGAGTATTACAACCTGGAAGAAATTTGGGGTGGCAAGCCCGTGCGCGTGAAGTTGAACCCGCACAGCCTGAGCAAACCAATGCCCGGCGTGGATTATTTCCCGCAGCAGGCCGAGGCCTATTCAAGCCAGTACAACTAAGATTTTCGCTTCGCTTTGAAAATCCACGTTATCGCCCTGTCTCACAAAATCGAGCCATGGGCGCAACAGGCCGTAGATCAGTTCCAGAAACGCTTTCCAGGCGACTGGAAGCTGACCATCAAAGAATTGAAACCTGAAGACCGGTCTGCGGGCAAACCCGTGGACCAAATTCTCGCCAAAGAAGCCGAGCGCATTCGAGCGGCCATACCCAATGGCGCACGCGTCATTGCACTCGATGAACGGGGGGAACGCCACACCAGCAAAGCCTTGGCTGAGCAACTTCAGAAATGGCACAACAGCAGCGAAACCTTGTGCCTGCTCATCGGCAGTGCCGATGGGCTTGATGAAAACCTGAAGCGGCAATGCCAGGGCATGTGGCGGCTATCCGACCTTACCCTGCCCCATGCACTGGCGCGCGTGCTGTTGGTGGAAGCGCTGTACCGCGCATTTTCCATTACCATTGGGCATCCGTACCACCGCGAATAAGCCCCAACATGAACACACCCGTTCGCCCCGAGCACAGTGGCCTGCCGGCCCAGGTTTGGCTTGCTTCGCGCAGCCCGCGCAGGCTTGAATTACTTGAAACACTCGGATTAAAAGTGCAGGTGTTTCTGGCGCAGAGTAGCTCAGAGGCCGAAGCGCTTGAAGCGCCTTTTGAACACGAAGACCCCTTGCTGTACGTGCAACGCGTGACCCAACTGAAACTGAATGCAGCGCTTGAGGCCATGCGTGCGCAACAATTAAGCGGGCTGGTATTGGCGGCCGACACCACAGTTGCACTGAACGGCACCATTCTGGGCAAACCGCAACATGCGGCGCAGGCCTTTCAAATGCTGCAAAGCCTGTCCAACACCACCCACGAGGTGCATACCGCAGTGGCTGGCGCTTGGCTTCATGTCGATGGCAGCACCACTGCAACCAGAAGCACCGTGCAAACGTCACACGTGGAGTTCACAAAACTTCCCGAAACCTTCCTCCACGCCTACATCGACAGTGGCGAGCCCTTCGACAAAGCGGGCGCCTACGGCATTCAGGGGATCGCAGGGCAATACGTTCGTCACATTTCCGGCAGTCATTCTGGCATTATGGGTTTACCACTGTTTGAAACCAGCGAATTGATACGCCAACTCCAAACAGCGGCCCAAAACAGAAACTGAGCTGCAACAAGAATCGATTAATACCCAAGAAGCAAAAGATGATCAACGAACAAATACTGGTGAACGTGACACCGCAGGAAACGCGCGTGGCCATTGTTCAGCACGGTGCTGTGCAAGAACTTCACATTGAACGCACATCCACACGCGGCATTGTGGGCAATGTGTACCTGGGCAAAGTAGTACGCGTGTTGCCCGGCATGCAATCTGCATTTGTCGACATTGGATTGGAGCGCGCAGCGTTTCTGCATGTGGCCGACCTGTGGGAACACCGCACCTACAACCACCACCAATCGAAACAGAATGGCAACCCACCGCCCGCCATTGAAAAAATGGTGTTCGAGGGGCAAACCATTATTGTGCAAGTGAGCAAAGACCCACTGGGCACCAAAGGCGCCAGGCTCACCACGCAAATCAGCCTGGCAGGCCGCATGTTGGTGCACCTGCCGCAAGACCCACACATTGGTGTTTCACAGCGCATTGAGAATGAAGGCGAGCGAGAAGAGCTGCGCGCAAAACTAACTCGCCTGCTGCCCGAAAACACCGGTGGCTTTATTATTCGCACGCACGCCGAAGAAGCCACCGATGAAGAATTGACCGCAGATGTGAATTACCTGCGAACCCGCTGGCGCGAGATGCTGGAATTGACCCGCACGAAGCCCGCACCCAGCCTGATTTACGAAGACCTGACCATGGCGCAGCGCGTGGTGCGCGACCTGGTGAGTGCCGACACCCAAGCCATTCTGATTGATTCAAAAGAAACCCTGAAAAACCTGCTGACCTTTGCTGAAACCTATGCACAGGAAACCAAAGACCGCCTTCAACTGCATCAAGGAGAGCGGCCTCTTTTCGAGCTGTACAACATTGAAGATGAATTGCAAAAGGCGCTGGGCCGTCGGGTTGAACTGAAATCGGGCGGTTATGTAATCATTGACCAAACTGAAGCGCTCACCACCATCGATGTGAACACGGGCGGTTTTATTGGTGCCCGCAATTTTGAAGAAACGGTGTTTAAAACAAACCTGGAAGCGGCGCACGCGATAGCGCGCCAACTGCGCTTGCGCAACCTGGGTGGCATCATCGTGATCGACTTCATCGACATGAGCACCGAGGAACACAAAAAAGCGGTGCTAGCGGAACTTCAAAAGGCGTTGGACCGCGATCGCGCCCGAACCAGCGTGACAGACTTTTCTGCACTGGGCCTGGTGGAAATGACCCGCAAGCGCACCCGTGAAAGCCTGGCCCATTTGTTGTGCGAACCATGCCCCAGCTGCCAGGGCAAGGGGCAGGTTAAAACAGCCCAAACAGTAGCCTATGAAATAATGCGGGAAATTGTGCGCGAAAGCCGCCAGTTCAACCCCAAAGAATTTCGCATACTGGCCAGCCCAGCCGTGATCGACCTGTTTCTGGAAGAAGAGGCCCAACACTTGGGCATGCTGGAAGAGTTTGTGGGAAAGCCAATTACCCTGCAAGTAGACAACCTGTTTGTGCAGGAACACTACGACATTATTTTGACCTGACCTAAGCGCGATGAACCTGAGCCAAGCCAGCCAGCAACGCCTTGACCTTTTGGCCCAAGACAGCGGCAAGCGGGTGTTGCTGCCCTGCCCTTTGAACCAGCGTGCATTCGATTTTTCCAGCAACGATTATTTGTGCCTGGCCCAGCGCGCCGACATTGTAGAGGCAGGCCATGAATGCGCGAAAAAATACGGTGCAGGTGCAACCGGCTCACGTTTGTTGTCAGGCAACCTCGATTGCTTTGAACAACTGGAATCGCAAGTTGCACAATTCAAAAACGCTGAAGCCGCACTAGTATTTTCAAGCGGCTACCAAGCCAATGCCAGCGGGTTGGCCGCACTGCTGGACAAAAGCCTGTGGGGTGGCGTGGTGGGTGGCACTGAGCCCCTTGTGTTCACCGACCGCCTGAACCACGCCAGCTTGCACCATGCCTGCCAACTTGCGGGGGTGAAACAAATTCGTTTTCGCCACAACGACATGGCGCATTTGACTGAGCTGCTGGATAAACACACGGAATCCAGGCAGCCAAAAATTATTGTTTCAGAAACGGTTTTTGGCATGGAAGGTGATCTACTGCCGGTTGAACAACTCGCGGAAACTGCCCTGCAACACAACGCTGTGGTGTACCTGGACGAAGCCCACGCCACGGGAATTTGGGGACCGGAAGGTCGAGGCCTTGGGGCGATGCAACACCCCGCCATAGATGCACTGAAAACCTTGGGGCACTGGGTCATCATGGGTACCTTCAGCAAGGCTGTGGGGGTCAGCGGGGCGTACATTGCATGCAGCGAAATATTCAAACAATACCTGGTCAACCGTTGCACCGGCTTTGTGTATTCCACCGCGCCCTCGCCTTTTGTAATTGGCGCAGTTGGCAAAGCATTGGAAATTATTCCGGGCCTGAATAAAGAACGGGGCATGCTGCACACCGCCGCAGACACACTGCGCAACCAGGTACATAAACTGGGCTTCGACACGGGCTTGTCGAACACCCACATTGTTCCCTTGGTGGTGGGCAGTAACAATGCATGCCTTGAACTCAAGACCCATTTGCAACAGGCAGGCATTCGAACCTCTGCCGTACGCCCTCCCACCGTGCCCCCCAATGCCGCACGGGTTCGGCTTGCACTGAACACTGGCCACACTCTTACAGTGTATGAGCAACTGCTCCACGCACTGGCCAGCTGGAAGGTGGGCACATGAAGCAGCCCGAAATAACGCAAGTGCTATTGATGGCCCACGGCTGGGGTTACAACCACCGTTTCTTCAATGCCTTGTTGAATACACTTCCCGCAAATACACGCGAGACTACCTTGTTTGTTTGCCTGGAAGCGGGTTACTTTCCAGAGCAAGCCAGACAAGGCTTGATGATTCATACCCCAGGTATCAGCACGCAAGACCAATGGGTACACTACACGGCAGAAGTGCTACACAGCTTGGTGCTTGCATACGCCGAAGTACCTTGGCTGGGACTTGGGCATTCGCTGGGGTTTTCAAAACTGCTGGATTTTTCAGTGCGATGGCACAGCCTGTTGAGCATTCATGGCTTTACTCACTTTGTGAAAGGCGATTCCAACACCCAAGGCACTCCACCGCGTTTTCTGTCTCGCATGATCCAGAAGGCCGAACAGAACATGCCAGAGGTATTGCGCGACTTTCACAACCGCTGCGGGCACCATGCGCAATGGGCCACCCTGGATGAACAAACGTTATTGACTGACCTTCGCAGCATGCAAGAATTGAACGCAGCACAGGCATTGCAACAGGCCCTTTCCCATGGCGCCGAATTACACGCCTGGGCCAGCAACACGGATGAAATAGTGCCACTGGCTTTGGCACTGCAATGCTTTGAGCACACGCTGAAACAGCAAAACCGCGAGTTGCATACACTGGCTTCCGAGCACGCAGGCATTGCCACCGCCCCTGCGCGGTATACTGACACTTTATTGTCCCTTCTCAGCCAGCATTAATTTCAAGCCGCATTGAAATGTCTGAAAACGCCTTGCCGCGAAAACTGAATTCTGCCCAGGCTGCCTCACGCCGCTTTTCCGATGCTGCCCGCGATTACGATCACCATGCGCGCGTGCAAAAACATTCAGCCCAACACCTGTGTCAGTGGCTGGATCAAATGCTGCCAGTCGACTTCAACCCCAAAGCTTGTGTGGATGTGGGCAGCGGCACCGGGTTTTTAACCGAGCATTTGCTGAACAAGTTTCCCGAAAGTGCGGTGCATGCCGTCGATTTGGCGCAAGGCATGCTGACCGAATTAACGCGCAAGTACCCCACTGAACGCCTGCACACCCACTTGCTCAATGGCGAGGAATTGGCAGTTGAGCACCTATGGATTCCGAACCACTCCCTGCTCATTTCAGGCATGTGTGCGCAATGGTTTGGCAACATTGAAGAGGCGATTCGACGCTGGCTTTCAGTGTCGAATACCGTGGCTTTCAGCGTACTGCTGGATGGCTCTTTTCAGGCCTGGGAAGTGGCACACGAGGACACCGGGCAAACCAGTGGTCTGCGGCCACTGCCCTGCGACGATGACTTGCAGGACATCATGAACGCATTGGTGGCCGAAGGCATTGCCGCCAGCACTGCTCACCACACCAAAAACTTTCTGGACCATCATCCCGATGGGCTTTCATTTGCACGCAGCCTGCGTGCCATTGGTGCGGACCAGCCCCGCGTAAACCACACACCGGTTAATTTGCGCAAGGTGATATCCGCCTTGGGCGAAGCCTGCACCATGAACTACCACATTGGTTTTTACTACCTGGAACGGCCGTGAAACATTTGTTTGTGACAGGTACCGACACCGGCATCGGAAAAACGATTGTGAGTGCTTGGCTGTGCACTCACTGGCAAGCAGATTACTGGAAGCCGGTACAAAGCGGGCTCGAGGGTGGCAGCGACAGCGAGTGGATTGCCCGCCTGAGTGGCTGTGCAGTGCACCCGGAAACGTATCGCCTCACCCAGCCCTTATCGCCTCATCAGGCTGCCGACATCGATGGCGGCAAAATTCAACTGACCGATTTTACGCTACCCACAGCCGATCGACTGGTGGTGGAAGGCGCGGGCGGTTGCATGGTGCCCCTGAACTGGCGGGACACCATGCTCGACCTGATGAAACACCTGGGCAGTTGCGCTTTGTTGGTGGCCCGCAGCGGGCTTGGCACCATCAACCACACTTGCCTTTCACTGCAGGCCTTGAAAGCTGCTGGCGTGCCTGTGCTGGGCGTGGTGATGGTGGGTGAGACCAACCCTGCCAATCGTGAGGCGATCGAACATTTTGGTGAAGTGCCGGTGTTGGCTGAATTGCCGGTTTTCAATGAATTAAGCCCGCAGGCACTGGCTGAATTTGGCATGCCCGAGCGCCTTGTTCGCGCGCTTGACAGCTTGTGATCGCACAGCCCTCATGAAACAGCTTACCCACACCCAATTGCTTGAACTGGATGCACAATACTGTTGGCACCCCTTCACGCAAATGCAAACCGCTGCGCCACCTTTGGCAGTGGTACGTGGTGAAGGCGAATTTTTGTTCGATGCCCAAGGCAACAAGTACTTTGATGCGGTTTCAAGCTGGTGGGTGAATATTCATGGTCACAGCAACCCCACCATTGCAAAGGCGATTGCACAACAGGCGCTTGAGCTTGAACATGTGATGTTCGCGGGTGTAACCCACCCGCCTGCTGTGCAGTTGGCCGAACGCCTGGTGCACAACGCCCCAGCCCCCATGGCCAAGGTGTTTTACTCCGACAATGGGTCCACCGCCATTGAAGTAGCCCTGAAAATGGCCTTTCAGTATTGGCAAAACAAGGGCGTGGCCGGTAAAAGTCGCATTGTTGCGCTGGAAGGTGGATACCATGGTGACACCTTCGGCGCCATGGCCACTGGCAAATCCAGTGGTTTTTACGCCCCCTTCGCACCCTGGCTGTTTCATGTTGATTTCATACCCACCGGTGTTTGCGCCTGCATGGAAGAACAGGCCCTGGCTGCACTCGATCATTTGCTGGCAAACAGTGCAGGTGAAATTGCTGCGCTGGTACTAGAGCCCTTGATTCAAGGTGCCAGCGGCATGCGATTCATGCGCGCAGCCCATGTGGCCGAACTGTGTAAACGCTGCGAAGCGGCTGGTGTGCTGGTGATATTCGACGAAGTATTCACTGGCTTTGCCCGAACCGGCACCCTGTTTGCCGCCGAACAAGTGGCGCAATTTGGCGGTCAGGCTGACATTATTTGTATTTCAAAAGGGCTTACCGGCGGCTTCATGCCCATGGCAGCCACACTCACCAGCCAAGCGGTGTACGACGCGTTTTTAAGCGACCAGGTTGGCCATGCCTTGCTGCACGGCCATTCCTACACCGCAAACCCATTGGGTTGCGCTGCGGCCCTGGCCAACCTCGCCTTGTTCGATGAAGAAAGCACATGGGCGAACATTCACCGCATTGAAGCCACCCACCAACGCTGGTTACCCACCTTGGCTTGCCACCCCCTGATTGAAAACCCGCGCGTGTGCGGCACCGTGGCAGCCTTTGAGCTAAAATCCAGTCACAGTCAGTATGGTTCCAGCGCGAGTCAATGGATACGCCAAACGTTTCTGGAACTGGGCATTGTGGTGCGCCCCCTGGGCAACACCGTGTATTGGGTTCCGCCTTATTGCACCGAGCCCGAGACACTGGAAAACGCCTACCAAACACTGATGCACGTATTACAACGCTGGGGCAGCCTGATTGCACCCGGCCCCGGAAGCGAATTGTTCTGAAGGATGCACATGGAAAGCCAAATTACCTGGGTTGAAAACAAAAAAGCAGCCCCACCCGCCGTTGATCAGCAACGCTGGAGCGTCGAGGCCATTGAAGCCCTGTTCGCACTGCCGTTCAACGACCTTATTTTCAAAGCGCAGCAGGTGCACCGCGAGCATTTCGATGCGAACACCGTGCAGCTGTCCACCCTGCTGTCGATTAAAACAGGCGGCTGCCCGGAAGACTGTGGTTATTGCCCCCAATCGGCCAAGTACAACACTGGCGTGGAAGCAGAAAAGCTGATGCCCATCGATGAAGTGCTGAAAGCCGCACAGGCCGCCAAGGACAAAGGCGCCACACGTTTTTGCATGGGTGCCGCATGGCGCAGCCCCAAAGACCACCAGGTTGAAGCTGTAGGTGAAATGGTAACTGCAGTGAAAGCCATGGGCCTGGAAACCTGCGTCACCCTGGGCATGCTGAAAGAACACCAGGCCAAACAGCTACAAGAGGCGGGTCTGGATTATTACAACCACAACCTGGACACCTCGCCCGATTTTTACGGCGACATTATCAGCACCCGCACCTACCAAGACCGCCTGGACACGCTGGACCGTGTACGCGATGCGGGTATCAAAGTGTGCTGCGGTGGCATTGTGGGTTTGGGTGAAACGGTAACCCAGCGGGCCGGGCTAATCGCCCAACTGGCCAACATGGCCGAACCGCCCGAGAGTGTGCCTATCAATAATTTGGTGAAAGTTGAAGGCACACCACTGGCGAACAACGAAGAAATCGATCCACTCGATTTTGTACGCACCATCGCCGTGGCTCGCATCACCATGCCCACCAGTTTTGTACGTTTGTCCGCTGGCCGCGAGAGCATGAATGAAAGCACACAGGCCCTCTGTTTCCTTGCAGGCGCCAATTCAATTTTCTACGGCGAAAAACTGTTGGTAACAGACAACCCGGAATTGGAACGTGACACCAAGTTATTTGAAAAACTGGGCTTAAAGCGACTTGAGAATTAAACAGCAAAACCCCTTGTTTTTATTCAAGAACTATCAAGCAGCAGGTTTAAATACCTGATTCAAATCAATGGTTTGGCGGGGTGAAGGCAACCCTTCTCCCGCTTTATCCACACCAAAATTACGCGCATAATTAAAGCCTTGCATGCGAAACAGCGCAAATTGCTTGAATTGCTGCTGTTGAAGGGAATAACAATATGAAAAAAACATTGATTTGTGCCTGCCTTGCGCTGGCACCCGCCTTGGCCAGTGCCCAAGCTGGTGGCGTGACATTGAATATCGATGGGCAAAACCCATTGAGCAAATGGGGCCGCTGGACCAGTTCCGAGAACGGTGGCTTAGGCTATGGTTTCAGATTGAACCAGGACCGCAACAAAGCCCCCATGAGTGCCCAATGGGGTACCGGAGATTGGGTATTCAAACTAAGCCGTGAAGAGGGCAACAAGTACCCCGATTTGTTTTTTGGCTTGAAAGTATCCGAGAACCAACTTCAAACCACCTCGCTGGGTTGCATGAGCAACAGTGGCAGTGCCACACGCTACAGCAGCACCTTGTGCGGCGTGCAACTGGACATGAATTTGCAATAATCGATTCGATTGAATTAAGCCAAGTTGAGTTGTATAAAAAAGCACCTGAACAACCAGGTGTTTTTTTTTCGCCTGGTTTTTTCGCTTCATGTGCGAATGGATATGCGCGTTGCGCTGGCTGAAATAGAAAAAGCCACCCGAAGGTGGCTTTTTCAAACTTTGCATTCAAACCAAGCTTATGCTTGGCGTTGAATTAGAAGTTGTGACGCAGACCAATTGTGAAGTTGTCCTGATCTGTTTCAGCACCAGTTGCAACTACTTCGTTAGTCAAGCGGTTGAAACCAACGTATGTACGTGTGCGCTTGCTAAAGTCGTAATAGTAAGCGATTTGGGCTTGAGTCAATTCCAAAGGAGTGCTCACACCAGCAACGGTGTTGTTGTTACGCTCTGCATCGGCGTAGGCACCGAAAATGCCGCTGTTGGCGCTCAGAGGAACGGTTGCTGACAACAGGTATTCAGTGTTGCTGTCTTCGCCGTTAGCTGCTGGGCCGTACAGTGAAGTTTGAGCAACCAGACCGGCCAAGGTGAATGAACCGAAGTTGTAAGCTACAACACCCTGAACTGTATTCTCAGGCTGGGCAGCAACTGTAGGATCTACACCTTGCTGGTCGAAAATGTTGAAACCACCACCAATTGTCAACGCGCCAACTTTGTAAGTTGCAGCAACTTCGGTTTGACGTGTGCCGTTTTCTTTGATCGGTGTATTGTTGGCGTTGTTGTTGTTACCAACAGCACCAACAGACAAAGTATTCAGGTTGTCACCAGCAGTCAAAGCATGACGTGCTTCGATTGCAACACCAGCGATGTTGGTCTTGTAACCGAAAGAGTTGTCAACGCGCTGTACACGGTCAATAGCGACGCCGTTACCCAAAGAAGTGCCGCCACCACCAATGGTTGTCAAAGGACCACCTTGGTTAGAAACGCCGCCAGTCAAAGAAGCCTGGGTGTACAAAGGAGCAACTGACTCGTTACCACCGTCTTGCTTACCGGCCACGAATGTACCCCATGCACCCTTCATACCGATGTATGAGTGACGACCTGAAACACCAGTGTTGTTGTCAGCAGATACGGCGAATTCGTAACCGAATACCAAGCTCAAACCACCACCCAGGTCTTCCTGACCCTTGATACCAAAACGTGAAGACACGTCTTCCAGGGCGAAGTTACCGCCTGTGTCGCCAGCGTTGGAGCTGGTGGACTGGTGATCCAGGGCTTGGTGTACGCGACCGTACAAAGTTACGTTTGATGAATCAGCAAATACTGGAGCGGCAAATGCCAGGCCCAGAGCAGCAGCTACTAGCTTCTTGTTCATATTTCACCCTTATTAGTGTTGGTTGAATCTTTGCCGCCATTTCTAGCGGCACGAGAGACAATGTACACGGGGACCCTTGGGCCGACCAACCAAATCGTGGTGTGAGAATGGGGAAATCGGTGTTTTTGTCGCTGACGTGCAACAGGAGAAATTGATCATTCCCATAGTTTTATGACATCAACAATTCGCCAAAATTGCCCCGAGAGCCGCAAAAAGCCTTGTGAATGAAAAACTTAGAATTTCAGAACCAGGCAAACGAGGCACCAAAGCAGGAGACTGTTGAGGCCATGCATTAACTGTGACTTTTAACCAACAAGAGGCGGTCTGAGCGGCCCATTTCTGCGCAAATTAGGGTGATGGCTTCTGAAGCGCTGATCACCCGATCCGCGTACGCAATCAGGCCCATGGCCCGGGGCAAACCCAGTTGTAACCAGCCGGGCTGACTAGCACTCAATTGCCGGGCGAGTAATCGATTTTCCCCAACAACCGCCGCTACGGTTAAGTGCGTATTGCCGCCAAGCTGAGCAAGGCTGCATTGCAATGCCTGCCATTGCAAATCCAGACTGGGTGCATTTTCTTCGGCATACAGCAAGGCCACAGCCTTGATCAGACTCGGTGATGTTTTGCGATACAGCTGGGTTGCATAAGCCAAGGCTTGGGGCCCAGCCTGTAACAAGGGCCGTTCAGCCTGCAAAAAGCCCGACAATTCCTGTTGCATGAATTGCCCCCCAACGCCCAACATTTTTTGAACATGCTGAAATTGTGCATCGGCTTGCTGGTTTTGCTCTGGCAAGTCCGCCAAAGCAGAAACCCCAATACACAGGTTGAGCTTCAAGCCGCGCAGCTTTTTAAACTGGGCGCGTTTTTCAAGGTAATAAGAAAGGCGGGTTTGCGCGGGGCGCCGGGGTTCCAAGGCGCGCAAGGGGATGTACACGGGCACCCGTGCGTCCATTTCAAACAAAAACAAGCTGCCTCGGGGGCCAAACAACACCCAATCCGCACCAGGATATTCAGCCTGCAATTGCCCCCATGCCGCGCGTGCCGCCAGGGCACTGTGTAGCCCTTGGCCAAACCAAACGCCAATTCGCTGACTCACTGGCAAACACCCAGGCATCAAGAGCGACCCAACCGAGGCGTTTGAATGGTGCCCACCAAGCCATCAATATTGCTTTGTTTGCCAAACTGGGCCAGCACGGTTTGCCGGCCCAGTGCAGCCATGTTGCGGGCTTTTTGGGGTTCAGCCAGCACGACACCCAGTGCTTGAACCCAAGCATCCAGCGCACCGGGCGCATGGGGTGCCGGGCACACATAGCCAGTCACGCCGCTTTGTACAGTTTCAGGCAAACCGCCTACGTTGCTGACCACCACAGGCACGCCCAAGCCAAGGGCTTCAATTTGGCTCATGCCCAAAGGCTCGTAACTGGAAGGCATAACCAATACATCAGCACGCTTAATCAGCGGTGCCACGGGGCTCAACATGCCCGGCAGCACCACATGTTTGCCCAAGCCCAAACGCCGTGCTTCGGTTTCGATGGCCTGGCGGGTGTCCCCCTCGCCGGCTGCCACGTACAACAAATTGGGAAACTGTGGGAGCAAGGCTTTCACCACCTGCAACATGAAGCTGTGCCCTTTCTCAACCCGAAACATGGCCGCATGGGCAATCACAGGGCGCTGCTGCAAATCGCTCAGGCGGGCATCAAGTTCAGGGGGCAAACCAAGCGCCGCCGCAGCAGCGATACTTTCAAAATCAACACCGGGATACAACACCCCGATTTTTTCGGGCAGTACGCCCGTGTTTTGCAGCAGCTGGTCTTTCAGGGCCTGGCTGGGCGTGAAGGTTTGATCAAACATTTGGTTGTAAGTGAATGCTTTGGCCGGGCCGGGCTGGTAAGTGCGCATACGAATTAACGTGGGCCGGGGCTTGAGCAAACCAATTTTTGCCAGGGTATGAATGGTAATAGAGCACAAATTGGCATCGTGGCTGCTGTGGCACACCACCGCCACCGGCTTGTGCTGCCGAACCAAATTGGCCAGCCTTAAAACACTGGGCGGGTGAATGGCATTGCGAAATGCCACAAACTCAACATTCAAACCCAGCTTGTAGGCTTCCTGAGAAATTCGACTGCCTGGCCGGCACAATATATAGGGGGTGTAACCTTTGGCTTTCAGACCCACCGCCTGCTCAAGCAATTGCAGTTCTTGACCACCGATATTTTTGGAACTTTCAGAGAAGAAAATGCTGGTCATTTGAATTGGAAAACAAAATTGGTTGAAATCACGGTCTATATTCGCTCTGTGTTTGCTCAACGTATGTGCGGGCTCACTTGGCAGTTTAATGCGCCACCGCACACGCATGGGCGTGAATTCACTCTAATCAATACCGGGTTGAAATACTTTGCAGAAAATTTTGGTGATTAAATTAAGGCATCACGGCGATGTGCTGTTAACCACGGCCCTGTACCACGCCTTGCACGACCAATTTCCCGGCATACAGGTTGATACCCTGATTTACAAAGAAACCACGCCCCTGTTGCAAAACAATCCACACTTAAACCGGGTGCTGTGCATTGACCGGAAGCTGAAAGGTTTTGCAAGGTTGAAGGCCGAACTTGGCCTGATTTTTCAAGTGAGGCGCACCAGTTACGATGCAGTGGTGCATTTAACCGATCAATGGATTGGTGCGTTGATTGCACGCTTTTCAAATGCACCAGTGCGCGTACAAATGGCCTATGCAAAACGCGACAAGGCCCTGTGGCATGCTTGTTTCACGCACCGCGTAGTACCCCCACCCCGGGGGCAAGCACACGCCGTGGAGCTGAACCTGCTGTGCCTGCAAGCCTTGGGCATTAACCCCCGCAGCCTGCGCGGTGAAATGGTGTTGCGCCCAAGCCCCGAGAATCTGGACAAAGCCGACAAACTGCTGGCCCAACACAAGGTGAATGGACCATTTGTGTTGATTCACCCTGCTGCTCGCTGGCCCTTCAAATGCTGGGAAGACGACAAGTTTGCTGACGTGGTTGTGCATTTGCTAAACCAAGGTTTACACGTGGTGCTGACATGCAGCCCAGACCCCGTGGAAGTGGCCATGACCGCCGAGATTGAGCGGCTGGCACGCACCAAGCGTTCGCCGGGCTCAAACCAACTGGTGAATGTGGGTGGCCAAATGAGCCTGCCTTTGCTTGCGGCTTTGTTGAAATTGAGCAAGTTTTATGTGGGCGTAGATTCGGCCCCTATGCACATGGCAGCGGCATTGAATGTACCGCAAGTGGCGCTGTTTGGCCCCTCGTGGGTACAAGAATGGCGGCCTTGGTCAGACAAAGCCACAGTCATTTATGCGGGCGATTTTGGGCCACTCCCCCACCCCGACAGCATCAATACCGATGACACCACGCGTTTGCTGGCGGCCATTCCCACTGAGGTTGTAATTCAGTCAGTGGATAAACTTGTGGACTGATTTTGAATGGAATGCAGGTAGTGGTATTTGCCCTGTCTTGCCAGCAACTCCTGATGGGTACCCTGCTCAATCAACTTGCCCTGATCCAGCACGATTATAAAATCGGCCGTGGTCAGTGTGGACAATCGATGTGCAATCACCAGTGTGGTTCGACCATGGCGCAATCGTTCCATGTCCTCTTGAACTTCACGCTCAGCTTCGGAATCGAGTGCAGAAGTGGCTTCATCGAGAATTAGAATTGGGGCGTTTTTAAGGAATGCCCGTGCGATTGAAATACGCTGGCGCTGGCCACCAGACAATCTCAGTCCGTTGTCGCCCAGCACCGTATCAAGCCCATTTTCAAGTTTTTCGATAAATGGCAGGGCATTGGCCATGCGGGCGGCATTCAAAATGGCTTCGTCGCTGGCACCACGCATTTCGCCGTAAGCAATGTTGTTGCGCACGGTGTCGTTCAGCAAATGGCTTTCCTGGGTTACCACTGCAATTTGGCGGCGAAGGCACTGCAAATCCCATTGTTTCAAATCAACACTGTCCAGCTTCACCACGCCACTTGTGGGGTCCAGAAAACGAGGCAGCAGGTTGATCAGGGTTGACTTGCCACCGCCCGACACACCGACGATACCCACGGTTTGCCCGGGTTTGACCCACAAATTAATGTCGATCAATGTAGGCGCTTCGGCACCAGGAAAGGTAAGACCCACTTTGTTGAATTCAATGTAACCCAGCGCCCGATCGGTGGTGTGGGTGCCGCTGGAATTTTCAACCGAGCGGTCGACAACCCGGAATACGTTGTCGGCAGCCGCCAAGCCTTTTTGAAGCTGCTGGTTAATGTTGGTCAGGCGCTTCACTGGGGCCAACAACATCATCATCGCGGTCATGAAAGAGGCGAAATCGCCCGCAGTCATGCTGTCACTTTCAGCCAAAATACCCGCGAAGTACACCACAGCAGCCACAGCGGCGGCGAGTATCCACTGAACAATTGCAGAGTTGGCCGCACTGGTGGCCACCAGCTTCACGCGCGACCTCATGATTTCATCTGCACTTTTCATGAAGCGATCGGTTTCCACCTGTTGCGCACCATAAATTTTGATGATTTTTTGCGCACCAATTACTTCAGAAATGCTTTGCACCAAATCGGCATGCGAGGTTTGCGCGCTGTGCGCGAAGCGGTTCAAACGCTTGGCCGCCACGGATACACCAATGGCGATCAAAGGAAGAATTGCAAAGCAGATCAGGGTGAGTTGCCAATTGGTGTAAAGCAGAATAGCCATAAGGCCAATGACAATTGCACCGTCACGAATCAGCACAGTGATGATGTTGAAACCCGCTTCGGTGACCGCATCCACGTTGGTAGACACCGTAGAAATGATTTTCCCGGCGGGTTGCTCAACAAAATATGAATTCGGGAAACGCAAAATTCGGGACAGCATGTCAAATCGCAAATCGTGAACCACCAAGCCAGCCAGTTTGGCGCTGCAATACTCGTTGATGTACGTGGCCAAACCGCGGATGAGGAACAATACAATGATGATGACCGGCAGCCACTTCGCCATTTCGGTTCGCTCGCCGGAAAAGTTCTCGTCGATCAGCGGCTTCATCAGGCTGGCAAACAAGGGCTCAGTGACAGCGGCGAACACCAGGGCAATTAAAGATGTCGCGAAAAGCGGCCAGTAACGCAGGCTGTAGGAAAGCAGGCGTTTGTACAGACCTTTGGCGGTGTAGTCAGTGATTTCGGGCATGCAACGTGAACGTGGATTGGATGGACGAAGTTTACACGGTTGTGGGTGGCAAGCGGGTTCGACTCAAGCGGCATGTGTTCGTCGCACAATCAGCGTATTCGCTTGCACAATCAGCGGCGATCACGCAACCGAGCCCTAGCGGAGTGTGTGGAAGATTCGCCAACGGCGGTGCTTCGGCCAACTCGGCAGTGGGTTTGCCTGTTACGAACTTCAAGAAAACCGCCCCGTTTGGATTCATTCGCTGCGTTTGGCGATTAGCCAACACCGAGACTCGGCCATGTGTTTTGCCGAGCGAGGTGAGCAAGAATGAATTCAAAAAGGGATGAAGCGGTTTTCGGTGAGGAATCGGGCAGCCCCGCTGAGTTGGCTGGAAGAATAAGGCCGCTCGTCTAGCCGAACACCCACTTGGCATTGCCTTCACCCAACCAGCCTTGCATTTCAATCAGCAAATCTTCTTCGGGCCGCACTTTCCATTCACTGCTCAACTGGGCCACGCAGGCTGCATGGCCATTGTGATAGTCAATTTCAACCAGGCAACCCTGCTCAGGGTCACGAAACGGTTCCAGCATGGCGCGCAGCTTTTCAGCATCCGATTGTCCATTCATGCTAAGCCTCAGGCGGCTGACAAAGTGAGCACGTGCACTGGCCAGCGAATACAGGTTCTCGGCTGAAATTCGCAAGCCTCCGGTGTAAGAGTCTTCAGACACCTTGCCCTGTAAAACCAGCAAGGAGTCTTCTTTCAACAAGTTGCGATTGGCCTCAAACTGCTCGTTGAAAATGGACAACTCAACCTGCGCGGTAGAATCGTCGAGCAACACAACCGCCATTTTCCCGCGCTTGGTCATCATGGTGCGCAGCGATGCGATTACACCCGCCATCCACACCAAATCCCGGCCAGGCGACAGGTCTTTCAACTTCAGTTTGACGAACTGGCGCACTTTGTCTTCATCCGCCTTGAACAAATGCCCGCTGAAGTAATAACCCAAGGCCGCTTTTTCCTGCTGCAGCTTTTCACGTTCGCTCCAGGTGGGCACTTCCACCAATTCCGGCGGTGCATCGCCACCCAAGGCTTCACCGAACAAACTCACCTGTGCAGCCGTGGCGGCCTGTTGAGCAGCCCATTCCATGGCCTGCCCTGAACTGGCCAACAACCTTGCGCGGTCTGGGTTCAGAGAATCGAAAGCACCTGCGCGAATCAGTGCCTCAATCACCCGGCGATTGATCTGTTTGCTGTCTACACGCTTCACGAAATCGAACAGACTGGTGAACGGACCATTGGCGTTGCGCTCGGCAACAATGGCCTCACAGGCAGCCTGGCCAGTTCCTTTTACAGCACCCAAACCGTAGCGAATGGCGCTTGCACGCTTCTCACCATCAATGCGCACCGCGGTAAAGCGGAAATTGGACTCGTTCACATCCGGACCCAGCATCGTGACCATGGTGCCGGCTTTCTTGCCCGGCACCTGACACATGGCCATGGCGTCTTCAACAAAGATTTTGACTTTGTCGGTGTCGTCCATGTCTGAACTCATGGACGCAGCCATGAATTCCGCTGGGTAATGTGCCTTTAACCAAGCTGTGTGGTACGCAATTAGCGCATAAGCGGCCGAGTGCGATTTGTTGAAACCGTATTCTGCAAACTTTTCCATCAAGTCGAAAAGCTGCTTGGCCACCGCCGGGTCTACACCGCGCTCGGTGGCGCCAGTCGTGAAAATTTCACGCTGCTTGGCCATTTCCTCGGGCTTCTTTTTACCCATGGCTCGCCGCAACAGGTCAGCACCGCCCAAGCTATAGCCCGCCAGAATCTGGGCAACCAGCATCACCTGTTCTTGGTAAACAATCACACCGTAGGTACTTTTCAGGATGCCTTCGAGCTTGGGGTGGAAGTACCACTCCGCACGCCCTTTGCCGGTTTTGGAGGTTTCCTTTTTACGGGCAATGAAGTCGTCCACCATGCCCGAGCCCAAGGGGCCAGGGCGGTTCAGTGCCATCAAGGCAATGATGTCTTCGAAGTTGTCCGGCTTCAGCTTCTTTTCAAGGTCTTTCGCCGAGCGCGATTCAGACTGGAACACGGCTGTCGTGTTGCCCTCTGAAAACAACTGATACACCGCCGGGTCATCCAGCGGCAAATCTTCCAGGCGGAAGTCGCGTTGGTCTTCGTAGTTCTCGCGCACCCAGCGCACTGCCCAATCCAGAATGGTCAGGTTGCGCAAACCCAAGAAGTCGAACTTCACCAGGCCCACGGCTTCCACGTCGTCTTTGTCGTATTGCGACACCACGGAATCGGTAGATCCATCGGCACAATACAAAGGGCAGAAATCAGTCAGCTTGCCCGGTGCAATCAGCACACCACCGGCATGCATGCCCACGTTGCGGGTCAGGCCTTCCAGCGGCCGCGCCACCGCAATAATTTCCTTGGCCTCGTCTTCGTTTTCCACACGCTCGCGGAATGTGGGCTCGTCGGCCATGGCGCGATCCAGGTCCCAGGGGTCGGCGGGTGTTTGGGGAATCAGTTTCGACAAGCCATCGCAATACATGTAGGGCATGTCGAGCACACGGCCCGCATCGCGAATAACAGCCTTCGCGCCGAGCGTACCGAAGGTCGCGATTTGGCTAACCGCATCGCGCCCGTAGTTTTGCTTCACATAGTCGATGACGCGGTCGCGGTTGTCCTGACAGAAGTCAATGTCGAAGTCGGGCATTGAAACCCGCTCAGGGTTCAAGAAACGCTCGAACAGCAAGTCGTACCGCAACGGGTCAAGATCGGTAATACCCAAGGCATAAGCCACCAGCGAACCTGCACCAGAACCCCGGCCAGGCCCCACGGGCACGCCATTGCTTTTGCCCCAGTTGATGAAGTCCTGAACAATCAGGAAGTAACCAGGAAAGCCCATGCCAATGATGGTGTCGCATTCAATTTTCAAACGCGCTTCGTATTCCGGACGCATTTTTTCCCGTTCCTCGATATTCGGGAACAGGTGCGCCAAGCGTTTTTCCAAACCTTCCTTGGACAAATGCACCAGGTAGTCATCCAGTGTCATGCCATCGGGCGTGGGGAATGCGGGCAGCTTGGGTTTGCCCAATTCAAGCGTTAAATTGCAGCGCTGGGCGATTCGAATGCTGTTGCGAATGGCACTGGGAATGTCGGCAAACAGTTCTGCCATTTCCTGCGCGGTTTTGAAATACTGCTGCTCGGTGAAGCGGCGAGGCCTGCGCGGATTCGACAAAATTTCGCCCTGCGCAATACACACCCGCGCCTCATGCGCACGGAAGTCTTCGGGCTTCAAAAACTGGATTGGGTGCGTGGCCACCACAGGCAACTGCAACTTGGCAGCCAACTGGCAACTCAAATTCACCAGGTTCTCGGCCTGGGTGGACCCATCGCGCTGAAGCTCAATGTAATAGCGCCCCTCGAAATACTTCAGGAATTTGCGGGCCGAATCTTCGGCGCGGGCCATGTTGCCACCCAGCAAAAACTGGCCGATATCGGAATTGGCAAACCCTGATACAGCGATCAGGCCATCACAACCTACCTCATCAAACCACTCAAATTTCAACGTGGCTTTGCCGCGCTTCTGGTTGCGCAAAAACGCCCGGCTTAACAACTCGCAAAGTTGCAAATAACCTTTGTGGTTTTGCACCAGCAGCAACATGCGTGCGGGTTGTTCTTCGTCGCGGTCGCTTTCAATCCACACATCGCAAGCAGCAATTGGCTTAACGCCAGCACCACGCGCCTTGCCGTAAAACTTGATCAGACCAAACAGGTTGGACAGGTCGGAAATGGCCAGGGCAGGCATACCGCAGCCTGCGGCGGCTTTGACAGCCTCGCCCACGCGCACCATGCCGTCGAGCACCGAGAACTCGGTGTGCATGCGCAGGTGAACAAAAGTGCTGGGGAGCGGGTGGGATGGATTTATCATGCGACCATTTTACTACCAAGTGGCTGGCAAACTATTGAGAATGACGAATCCACGGACTAGAACAAGGGGTGAGCTAACTGCTGTGTAGCAGCATTCGACTTCCTTGCTGGACTTCGATTGAAATAATCGTGACGGACCTTTATGTTTGCGTAGTTAACCGGCAAAACCGCCAAGAAACGCCCCCGAAGATTATCTTCAATATCTGATTCATGATTGTTCCACATATCCAAAAATTGAGATTTACTCAAAGTGACATGTCCTAGCGATGGGTCTGCCAAATGCACGGTATTTCGACCAATCCCCTTAAGAACAGAGAAATGCTCGGTAGTCCTGTGTTTTAAGTACACAAGCACAGGGGCTTTGAGGTTGAGCAACTGATCATAGGTTGCAGCGAAACCTTGTGCTTTAAACCCAAAACTGGGCAATGTGCGCTGCATATCAGCAAAGCTTGCTCTGGCATCGCCTTTATCCAATACTGTTAACAACTCCTGCTCAGAAATTGACTGCCCGTAAAACTGATTCAGGATAGTAGCAAGCCCAGCCGCCCCGCATGAAAAATCAAGGTTTTGCTTGACTATTCCTTCATCACGAATCGACTTCCAATTTTTCAATTGCAGATTCACAACAGACGACGGGGTCAAGTAAGTAGGTTGAGCTGAAATATGTTCTGAAAACATCATAAAAATAACCAGAACAAAAATGGTATGCAGCTTAAAAATGCTCATAAATAATAAGTCAAAAATATAGTGCATAATCAATAGATTCTCGGGATCGAAATCAAGCACTCTAATGGAGTGAGATTTCTGTTTATTTTTTTCCGTTTCGCTTACGTTCGTAGAGAGCAATCGCCACCACGAAAAAAGCACAAACAATTCCTAGTATAATCGATGAAATATACAACTTTACTAAATTCGCATTTTCGTCAAATAAGACCTTCCATAAAAAGAAAACCGTGGCTACAGAAATCATAATCGACGAAAATAATTTAACCAAACTCCAACTAGCGAACAAGAACTTCTCTTTCAAGAACACCGCTAGAACAATAATCAGATTTTCCACGCTACTATTTTAATAAAAACTTTAAATTTATTGCGTTACTGGCGAAGAATTTAAAAACTCACCAAGAAATTGATGACATCATTTTACACTTCATATGGATATGCTCAAATATCTTTTAGAGAAAACACTTTACATTTAATGTTTGGAACATAAACAATGACGACCGTCAAATTTTAATAAACCCAAACCAATAAAACCACCAACTAAACTAATTAATCAATATTACTTATAACCCCCATCTAAAAATATCTCACGAGTATCGACTTGAAACCCACGATAATATTTTTTTTAGAATATAAAAACCGACGAAGTAAAATGCGGATACAAAAATCGAATCAACTATCAAATCGATCAGAATTTTTTTCTCACAAAACATTTGACTTAATCCAAAAATCAAAAAACAAAGTGAAAATATTAATATATATGACGTTAAAAAATTCGAGCTTTCGATTGAATAATCCACGATTCTGCTAGATGCAAAAATCAAAGTAATTATTGCTAGAACATCAAATAGATCACACAGATTAGTCATATTTTCCTATTGATTTATCCTTATCTCAGCCTGTTATAGATTGAGATAAGGGAATTTTTACACTATTTGAAATCAGTAAGGCATATACCCTACACCAGATCCGCCATAGCCAGCCCCAGATGGAGAGTACATCGCACCATAGCCAGAATAACTATTGAATGAATTCGAATACCATGACTCTGCGCCTGCGGCTCCAATCAAATAACCTGCACCGTAGCCCATTCCTCCGACTACGCGACCAACGGGGGAAGCATAAAATCCGCCAGTTGCGCCAGCTCCAACATCACGCCAATCAACGTTTCCGTCATTTCGAGCGTAGCTATACACAGCGCCAGACCCTGCACCGAGTGCTGTGTAGCCAATCACAGGTAAAAACCAAAGAAATGAACCCTCGGTTTCCTTCATTTCTTCCGTGCTCAAAGCTGCAACTTCAACAGCATTAGACTCTGACGCAAACAGAGCCTCATAATCCACAGCTTCAAACGCCAGCGTTTCAGTTACTTGCTTCTGCTCTGCAAATACGGGTTTTACAACGCTTCCCACCAAAAGTATTGCGATAAGACTTTTACTCAGCTTATTCATATTCTTCCTGAAAATAATTATGGGTGCTGTTAGATATGTCGCCGAAAACTACAAAGTTTGCAGCCAACTTAACCTCAGGTCTGCACCCTGCCCACCTGAAGTATTCGTTTTTAAGGAAAGATTGATTGATGACCCTTCTTGCAAGCCGTAGCCGGCCCCCAAGACCAAACTTGTTTGAGTCCGCCGAGCAAATTGGGATTGACCATTCACTGAATCGGCTAATCGTGCTGTCCATTGGAACCCTGTGCTGAGCGACACACGATCATTGGCAGCAAAAATTACAGTTGGCGATAGGGTCCAGATAGCGCCTGGTTTTACGTTAGCGCCATTCTCATCTCGAGAAGCACTTGCTCTATAGGCTGCGGTAATTGCCAATACGACAGGATCAATTGCCTTGTAGGCAGTTAAGCCAATCAAGGTAGATTTCAAATTACTTGAATCTGAACCGCGATTTTCATACAACGCCAGCTCGCCAAATCCAAGAATGGCTGGCGTTGCATCATCGGCCTTGAATTGGTGGGACACCCCAAGCCAAGCGTCAGCAACATAGGCGTCTGACTGGGAGTCGAATCCCATCCCACTCATTTGACGACTTTCAGTGAACAAATACGAGACACGCGAGGTAACCTCCGTGCGAGCGCTTAGTCCATAACGCAGACCCAGTGAGCCAACCAGAGTATCTGCATTATTTTGAACCTGACCAAATTGAGTAGGAATCAAAACGAATGAGGTAGGTCCTGTCTGAAGTAGCAGTGGCTCTCCCGCGAATAAGCCGGTTTGATCACTGTTCGAATAGGTACCCGACAACTCGAAACGGTACCTACCCTGATCGGTCAGAATATCTTCGACAGTTAACGGAATATCAGCATTGGCAGTTCCCAAGCTTGTACCAATCAGTTGGCAGCAAAGGACAAAACGCCACAAAATATGACACATAAAAAAACCTCCTAATACGTCGGAGATTAGTTAAGTGCATTTATTGACTGAATACAAACCGGGTAACTCGCACGAGCTACCCGTGATTAACTGCCTATGACCTAGCCAGCCTCTTGGCAAACTCAGCCACCCGGGCACCATAAACTTTCGCAGTTTCCAGGTCAGAAGCAGGCGGAGTCACGTCTGCCGGGGCATTGTCCGATTGAGTCATCACACCCACCCAAGAACCCACGCGGTTCAGTTCATTGACATCGCCAGGCTTCTGGGCACCCGGGGTGGCACTGCCCACCCAGATCATGCCGTGTTGCATGGCGTAGGTTACAAAATATTGCAAAGTACTCAGCTTGTCGCCGCTCATGGACATGGAGTTGGTGAAGCCACCCGCCACCTTGTTTTTCCAGCCTTGGCTGAACCACACTTTGCTGGAAGCGTCTGCAAACTTTTTGAAGTCCGCCGAGGCACCGCCCATGTAGGTGGGTGAGCCGAAAATGATGGCATCAGCCTTGGCCAATACGTCCCAAGTGGCGTCATTCACGTCGTTGACTGAAATGAGGTGGGTTTGTACACCTGCCACGCCCGCTGCACCTTGTTCAACGGCCTGCGCCACTTTGGCTGTGTGACCATAACCACTGTGATAAACAATTGCTACTTGTGTCATTTCTTACTCCCTCGTTGTTTTAACAATCAAGCTGGCAAGTCGAAGAAAAGTACTTCGGCCTGTTCGCTCACATCAAAATTCAGTTCCCGCTCACCGGCGATCAACAGTGCATCCCCGGTTTGAAGCAACACATTGCCCACATTCAAAGAACCCTTCGCCACATGCAAATAGCCTTTGCGTGCCGGGTCCAACTCACGGTGTACGCTTTGATTGCTCAAGCGGCCTGCGTACATTTTTGCGTCCTGGTGGATGAAGGCGATTTTTTTCGCATCAGCCTCTGCCCTGTCGCCTGTCACGATCAGACCAAGCTGACCGGTGATTGTGGCTACATCCAGATCGTGGTCCTTGTAGCCAGGCTCCACGCCATTCACGGCAGGCTCAATCCAGATTTGCAGCAAGTGAGCCACGTCGGTTTTGTGCGCATTCATTTCTGAATGTCGAATACCGGTGCCAGCACTCATGCGCTGAATCTGATTGGGCTTGATGGCCGAACCACCACCCAAACTGTCCCGGTGGCTAAGCTCGCCACCCAACATGTAAGTAATAATTTCCATGTCGCGGTGACCGTGCGTGCCAAAACCGGTTTGCGGCTGAACCCAGTCTTCATTGATTACGCGCAGTGGGCCGAAACCCATGTGCTTGGGATCGTAGTAGCTGGAAAAAGAAAAGCTGTGATAGCTCTCAAGCCAACCATGATTGGCATAACCGCGCTCGTTGGATTTTCTGATCTGGAACATGTTCAACCTCCTGTTGAATGATGAATTCAGTGTAGGTGGTGCCATGCGGCCAAACAAGGCGTAGAATTTGACGAACTCATTCAAAAAAACTGAACCCATGACCATCAACCTCGACAGCCTTGCCCTGCTTGAATTGATTGAAGCACGGGGCAGTTTTGCCGCCGCCGCAGTGGCCCTAAACAAGGCACCTTCGGCGATCACCTACCAACTTCGGCAGCTGGAAGACAGTCTGGATGTTCTGATTTACGACCGGTCTGGCCACAAAGCCAAACTAACCCCTGCGGGCAAAGCCCTGTTGGAAGAGGGTCGCAAGTTACTTGAAAGCACCGATGCACTCACCAAGCGCGTAAAAGCCGTGGCCAGCGGTTGGGAGACCGAGCTGCGTATTGTGCTGGATTCGGTTGTGCCCTTTGAACAAGCCATTCCCTGGATACAGGCTTTTGATGCACTGGAAAGCCCGACACGGCTGCGTTTCTCAAGCGAGGTGTTGTCGGGCACCTGGGAGGCTTTGTACTCAGGTCGAGCCGACCTGTTGATTGGCAGCCGCCTGGATCAAAACCAGTTTGCCAGCGCCACCGGGCTGCACATTCAAAGCTTCGGGCAATCGCTGTTTGTGTTTGCAGTGGCCCCAAGCCACCCGCTGGCCAATGCGGAGGAACCGCTGTGCATCGACACCATTCGCCAGTACCGTGCGGTAGCCGTTGGCGACACGTCCCGCAACTTCAAGCCGCTTACTTTTGGCTTGCAAAGCGGGCAGGCCGTGCTGACGGTGCCCAATCTTCAGGCGAAAGTGAAGGCACAACTGGCCGGCCTGGGTTGCGGCTGGCTACCCTGGAACTTGATTGAGCAAGAGGTGGCCAACGGAGAACTGCTTGTAAAAAAAACCGAAGACAGTACCCGCCAAAGCAGCCTGTGCTTTGCCTGGCAACGGGGCAGCCAAGGCAAGGCACTGGACTGGTGGACCCAACACTTGGCCACAGTGCACCTTAACTTTCAACCACCTCAATAAACAGTGCTGAACATACCTGCACAAACGCCCTACGTTGGCCGCTTTGCCCCCTCGCCCACCGGCCCCTTGCATTTGGGTTCGCTGGCCACCGCGCTTGGTAGCTTTCTGGATGCCAGGGTGCACCAAGGCCAGTGGCTTTTGCGCATTGAAGACATCGACGAAGGGCGTTGCGACTCCGCCGCTGTGGAGCACATTCTTCACACCTTGACTCGCCATGGTCTTCAATGGCAAGGCGAAGTGTGGGTGCAATCGCAACGGCACTCGGTGTATGAAGTGGCCTTGAAACGATTGAGCGTGCTAAACCTGACCTACCCTTGCGCCTGCACCCGAAAGGAAATCGACGATGTCAATTCAACGCGCGCGCCAGGCGAAAACCGCATTTACCCCGGCACGTGCCGGCACGGCATGCCAGCTGGCCGGGAAGCCCGAGCCATTCGTTTTCGTTGCCCAGTTGCACCCATTGCCTGGCTCGACCACAGGCTGGGGCGGTTTGAAAACGACTTGAACACCAGCAGTGGCGATTTTGTATTGAAACGGGGCGATGGTTATTGGGCCTACCACCTGGTCGTGGTTGTCGATGATTTGGCAAGCAAGGTGACGCACATTGTGCGCGGTGAAGACCTGGCAGACACCACCGCCCGGCAAATTGCGGTGTGGAAAGCCTTGCAGGGCGGGCTTGATGCGCAAGCTGTTGCTCAAGCTACATTGATCCCCCCAAGCTATTGGCACTTGCCAGTGATACTGGCCAAAGACGGGCAAAAACTTTCCAAACAAACCGGTGCTTTGGCTGTGCCCGAACACGACCCTGTGCTGAACTTGAACATCGTATGGCAACACTTTGGTTTGGGCAAAATAAAAGCCACTGAAGTGACTCAGTGGCTTGAATTGGCGACTCCGGTTTGGGCCGGTTATCGGGCAGCACAAGCTGCGCGATAAGTCTTAATTGCGTGGCTCAATTTCTGGGATTAGTTTCTCGGACTACCACCCAACAAAAACGCCACAGGCGCGGCATTCTTGTTTTTTGGTTTGTTGTTGCCAACCGAAGACTGACCCGAAGCAGCAGCTTCACCAGCGGCCTTGTCTTCCTTGGATTCCTGATAAGGCTGATTGAACAACGAGTCTTTCACACGTGTTTGGGCCAGCTTGGCACGCAAGCGTTCGTATTCCGCATCGCGGTGAATTGGCGCATTGTCGTTGAAACGGGCCCCCTGATAAGACATATCACGTGAAGGGCGGCGTTCACGGGCTGGTGCAGCCTCATCACCACTTCGTGCAGGGCGACGGTCGGAACGACCCTCGTAAGTGCGGCCCTCATTGCGGCCTTCGCCACGTCCCTCGCTGCGACCTTCGCGACCGCCTCGCTCTTCCCTTGGCGCGCGTACCCCGGGCACAAAGCCCTCAAGTTCTTCACGCACAAAGGCTTTGCCAATCAGCTTTTCAATGTCTTTCAAGGCACGTTCATCGCGTTTTACGACAAACGAATACGCAGTGCCCTTGGCGCCAGCTCGGCCAGTGCGGCCAATGCGGTGCACATAATCTTCAGGCGTGGTGGGCAGGTCGTAGTTGATCACGCAAGGCAAATCAGCAATGTCCAAACCGCGTGCGGCTACATCGGTAGCCACCAGCACCGTCACCTCACCAGCTTTGAAAGCCTCAAGCGACTTCGTGCGTTCTGCCTGGGTTTTGTCACCGTGAATAGCAGTGCTGGAAACACCCTGCTTCTCGAGATAAATTGCCAAACGTGCAGTACCCAGCTTTGTGTTTGAAAACACAATCACCTGGCTCAGCGCTTTGCTTTGAATCAGGTGGCAAACCGCCATGCGTTTGTCTTCTTCGCTGTCGAGCGCGAAAATAACCTGTTTGATGTTCTCGGAAGTTGCATTGCGGCGGGCCACTTCAATCAAAGTGGGTGCCACCATAAAGCTTCGGGCCAGCTTCTGGATTTCAGGCGAGAACGTAGCGGAGAACAGCAGGTTCTGGCGCGTTTTGGGCAACAAATTGATTATTCGTTGCAGGTCGGGCAAAAAGCCCATGTCCAGCATGCGGTCGGCTTCATCGAGCACCAGCACCTGCACTTGGCCCAAGTTAATGCTTTTTTGCTGAACGTGGTCCAGCAAACGGCCAGGCGTGGCAATCACCAACTCAACCCCACGGCGCAAAGCCTGAATTTGGGGGTTAATGTCAACACCGCCGTACACCACGGTGGAACGCAGGGGCGTGAACTTGGCGTAGGTGTGCACATTGGCAGCAACCTGGTCAGCCAACTCCCGAGTGGGCGTCAAAATAAGCGCACGAACCGGGTGGCGGGCAGGCGAGGTATTTTCCGTGGCCAAGGGCATCAGGCGGTTCAAAATCGGCAGTGAGAAACCAGCGGTTTTGCCCGTACCGGTTTGGGCCGCGCCCATGACATCCACACCAGTCAGCACCACTGGAATGGCTTTGGCTTGAATGGGTGTAGGTTGGGTGTACCCCTGGGCATCGATGGCTTTCTGGATGTCGGGGTGCAGCGCGAAGTCTGCAAAGGTTACATTCGCGAGTGCAGCTTCTTCAGCTGCGTTGGTGGTATACGGTTCAGTTTGTGTCATGCACGCATTCTAAGCCTATTTGGTGCTTATTATTTGTGCAATCGCTTTAAATTCACTCGCTGCACCGGCTGGGTGCAGCAAATGTACTTTTCATACAACAGCCAATCGACCCTGTCTGCTTACAGGTTTTCAGCAATAAACTCGTCCACGTGTTTAATGGCCAAACGCCCAGCGTTGGCCTGCGAACTTTCGGTGCCCCAAGCCACGTGTGGCGTGATGATACAGCGCGGGTGCTGCCACTGCACCATCAGGTGATCGCGGGGCGGCGGCTCTACTTCCAGCACATCGAGTGCAGCACCGCCCAAGTGCCCACTTTCTATGGCTTGTTTCAGCGCATCAAACTGCACCAAACCACCGCGTGCAGTGTTAATCAGTATCGCGCCCTTTTTCATTTTCGGAATGGTGTCTGGTCCGATCAAACCTTTGGTTTGATCGTTCAAGGGGCAATGAAGGCTAAGCACATCGCTGTGGGCCAGTCCGTGCTCGAAAGTCACATACCCCTCACGAGGTTTTTCAACGCCTTGGCGTTCAATGTGCAAAATAGTCATGCCAAAAGCTTTGGCGAATTCAATCAACTTGCCGCCAATCGCCCCGCTACCCAGCACGCCCAGTGTTTGGGTGTGCAGGCCACGCATTGGCAGTGTGTGCAGGCAGAAAAAGCGCGATGCGCTCCAACTGCCATCGTGCACCAACGCTTCCCACTCGGGTACACGGCGGGTCAACTGCAAAATACACGCCATGGCGTGCTCAGCCACGGATTCAGGGCCGTAATTCACCACATTGCTCACCTTGATGCCGCGCTCGGCACAGGCCGCTTTGTCCACGTTGTCAGTACCCGTGGCCACCAATTGAATCATTTTCAGTTTGGGCGCCGCATCCAGTTCAGCCGGGCCAATTTTCACCTTGTTGATGATCAGGATTTCCGCTTCCCTGATGCGCTCTTTCAGCGTGTCTGCGGTGGTAAAAGGGTATTCAGTCCACATGTGTGCGCACTCTGGGCGAGGCAAGGGGGTACGTACGGTTTCGCTTTCCAGCCAAACAATGTTCATGGTGTTGTATCTCCAGTTCAGTTGCTAGAAGGCTACCGGCTAATCGCTGGCTTCGACACTGGGGCTAACCATGAAAACATTTGACCAACTTAGACCTTGACGACTGCATCACCAAGCAAAAGTTCAGTGGCGACTCCGGCAATTCGATAGCAGTTTTTACCCGCCTTCTTGGCTTGATACATTTGCTCATCGCTAATTTCAAGCAGCTCTTGAATGGAATGCCCGTGCAGTGGGTGCATGGCTGCGCCAATACTGCAAGACACCGTCAAACCATGGTTTTGCCGAACACGCACCAATAGCTTGTCGCAGGCAAATGATTCAATAATTCGTTCCGCAATGTTTTTAAGCAATTGAATATTACAGCGGGCCACAATAATGGCGAATTCGTCGCCGCCCAAGCGCGCAACATGGTCCACATTGCGGGTTGCTCCCTTCAACAAGGTGGCACTGGTCTTCAAAATTTGATCGCCTGCTTTGTGGCCCAGGGTGTCATTTACGGCCTTGAACCCGTCAAGGTCGAGAAACATAAGCCCAAGAGTTTCTCCCGGCAGCAGTCGTGAAAGCCGAGCCTCCAGGGTCATATCGAACCCACGTCGGTTCAGCACGCCGGTCAGTGGATCGCGCTCTACCTCATTGCGCAAGTCCTCCACATTTTTGCGAATACTGACGTCGTCTACAATCAACACCGCATGGGCACCCTGAATTTTGTCGTTGTACACCGCAAACCGGAATTGCAGCACCCGGCCATCCGTGAAATTCAGCTCAACAGGCATCTCATGGTTCCCAAAATAATCAGTCACCAGGTCTTTCAAACGAATTCGCTGCTCTCGAACCACCCCAGCTTGAATCAACACCGACTCAAGCTTCGCCGACGCGGGATTGAGTGTTTCAATTTTCAGCATTTTTGCCAGGGCTTTGTTCAGGTACAGCAAGTTGAAATGCTCATCCAGATAAGCAACGCCACTGGCCAGAGACGACAACAGCATATCGAGTCGGTTTTTCTCGGACACAGACCGTGCATGGCTTTCCTCCATGGCCTTCATTTGCAGCTCAATGGCCTGGGCCATGCTGTTGAAGGCTGCACCCAGACAGGAAATTTCATCACGCCCGGTTACCTCGATTCGGGACTGAATTTTTCCAGACTGCAATTCCATGGCCTTGCTGCGAAGGTCCTCGAGCCGGGCAGACAGGGTATTGCTCAAGCCCAACAGAATCATTGAGCAGGCCAGCGCACTCAATAAAAAAACACCGGCCAGGTAAAACAACATGTCATTGCGGCTGCGATATACCTCGTTTTCATCAAACAACACCTTCAGTTGTTGCCCGGTATTTGGTATATCAAAAATCGACAACAAAGGGGTTGCCACTTGGGTCAGGTCGTCGGGCACGTCGCCCATGGCATAAGCCATCTCGCTGCCCTCGTTCACCCACACGGCTGCGGGTTTGTGGCGCGAGTAGAAATCCCGAACGATTGAAGAAAGTGCGTTCAGCGAATGGCTGTTATTGGCCAAATGAGCCTTGGTCAGTTCGGATTGAAAACTTTCCTGAATGCGAAGCAGATCCTGCTCGGCCAACTTGCCCATGTGTATGTATTGAATGGTCGTGAAAATGCCCCCCAGCAGCAACTGGGCTACAAACGTAGTAAGCAACCATTTCCACTTGAAAGACATTGTGAACAAACCCGTTTTGGATAAGGTACACAGTCAGTATGTGGGTTCGCTTCGCACCCGGTAATCCCACGAGAGGGGCACATTTTCGGCAATCGCAAAAAAAATGACTTATTTCTGCAATGGGGTGTTGTGTTCAATATTGTTTTTTGCCATAATTGCGGGCTTGCCGAGGTGGCGGAATTGGTAGACGCGCTGGACTCAAAATCCAGTGGTAGAGATATCGTGCGGGTTCGATTCCCGCCCTCGGCACCAGCCCCCAGGACAACATGAAAGCAACCATGAAACTGTCCGAATTCGATTTTAATCTTCCTGAACAACTGATTGCCCAACACCCCCCGAAACACCGTGGTGAGTCGCGCTTGCTTGTTTGCAACAACAACAAACCCATTGAAGATCATCTGTTCGCGCATGTGCTGAACTTGCTTCAGCCCAATGATGTACTGGTGGTTAACGACACCAAAGTGCTGAAGGCCCGACTTGAAGGCCACAAAGCCAGTGGCGGAAAAATCGAAGTGATGCTGGAGCGAATTCTCGACGACAGGCGCTTTACCGCCATGATTCGGGCCAGCAAGTCACCCAAACCGGGCAGTGAAATTGTATTGGCTGGCGCGGCCACAGCCCGTGTGCTGAGCAAACACGACATGATGTACGAGCTGGAGTTGCTGGAAAGCAGCCTGAGCCTGCCCGATCTGCTGGATACGTATGGCGCCCTGCCCCTGCCCCCCTACATTGAACACAGCGCCAACGCACAAGACGATGAACGCTACCAAACCGTGTTTGCGCGCGAACCAGGTGCTGTGGCAGCCCCTACAGCGGGCCTGCATTTCACCGAAAAGCTGCTACAAGACGCACAGGCGCGCGGCGTAAAGCTGTTGAACCTGACATTGCATGTCGGCGCTGGTACTTTCCTGCCTGTTAAAACAGACAACGTGGATGAACACGTGATGCACAGCGAGCGCTACGCCATTTCGGGTTCGCTCATCGAAGCCATGATCCAAGCCAAAGAAAATGGTGGCAAGGTGGTTGCAGTGGGCACCACTTCCCTGCGGGCATTGGAGGCCTGGGCCACGGAAACAGGCTGCAATTTAAGCACCACCGAAGGTTTGAATAAGGCAGCAGAATTTGCGCGTAGCGGCCATGGCGGCGACACGCAAATTTTTATCAAACCCGGCTACAGCTTCAAAGTGGTCGACAGGCTGATCACCAATTTCCACTTACCCAAAAGCACCTTGCTGATGCTGGTGTCTGCTTTTGCCGGAAAAACCAACATACTCAACGCATATGCGCATGCAATTGCGCAACAATACAGGTTCTTCAGTTACGGCGACGCCATGTGGCTTGAACGCTCCGAATGATCGAATCTGCATACCCCGTTGTTTCTCACGATGGCAGCGTTATACAAATGATGCGCTGGTCTAACTCCGGAAACAAACCCAAACTGCATTGGGCACACGCCACCGGGTTTAACGCCAAAACCTACACCCCATTGCTACGCGAGTTATTGCCACACTTTGACGTACACACCTGGGACATGCGCGGACATGGCGAAAGCCGGTCAGCGGGCAACCCAAAAACATTTCGCGGCTGGTCCACTTACTACCAAGACCTGATCGCCGTGCTTGACCAGGCCAGCGAACCCATGTGGCTTGCCGGGCATTCAATCGGTGCCACCACCAGCCTTGCGGCAGCAGCCCAACGCCCTCACAAAGTAAAGGGCCTTGTATTGGTAGAACCGGTGTTGCTAGACCCCAAGCAAGGTTTTGCCTTGCGCTTGGCAAACTGGTTTGGCTTTGCTGACCGAATTGCCATGGCTGCAGCAGCCGCCCGACGGCGGGCAAGTTTCCCAACACACCAAGACGCTTTTGAGAATTACCGCAGCAAAAAAGCATTTGGTACGTGGAGCGATGAATGGCTACAAGCCTATGTAGAACATGGTTTTGTGCCCAGCCACAACAATGAAGTTGAACTGGCCTGCCCACCCAGCTGGGAATCACTCACCTTTCAACACACAGAGCCCAATGCCGCGCGCTGGATTCGTGACCCAGGCTGCCCAATCCATATTCTGGCAGCAAGTCGAGGATCTACATTTCCCGCCACCGCACACGCGCACATTCAGAAGCATTTGCCCAAGGCCCACATCGAGGTGATTGCCGATGCCACGCACTTCTTGCCGATGGAACACACCGGGCTGGTCGTGCAACGCATCTGCGACCTCGCAAAAAAATAAAGCCCGGTGATTTCTCACCGGGCCTTTTGAAAACAAGCGATTTGCGTCGAGCTTACTCGACCGCTTTCACCATGTCTTCAATCACTTTCTTGGCATCGCCAAACACCATCATGGTTTTGTCCATGTAGAACAACTCGTTGTCCAAACCGGCGTAACCCGCGTTCATTGAACGCTTGTTCACGATAATGGTTTTTGCCTTGTAGGCTTCCAGAATTGGCATGCCTGCAATCGGGCTCTTGGGGTCTTTTGCTGCGGGGTTCACCACATCGTTCGCACCCAGCACCAACACCACGTCGGTTTGTGCAAATTCGCTGTTGATGTCTTCCATCTCAAACACCTGGTCGTAGGGCACTTCAGCCTCAGCCAGCAACACGTTCATGTGGCCAGGCATACGGCCCGCAACTGGGTGAATCGCATACTTCACCGTAACACCCATGTGAGTCAGCTTCTCGCTCAGTTCTTTCAGGGCGTGCTGCGCGCGAGCCACGGCCAAACCGTAACCAGGCACAATCACCACGGTTTCCGCATTGGTCAGCAAGAAGGCCACATCGTCAGACGAGCCACTTTTCACGGTGCGTTGTTGGCCACCACCTGCTGCGCCTGCATCGGCCTCGCCACCAAAACCACCCAGAATCACGTTGAAGAAGGAGCGGTTCATGGCCTTACACATGATGTAAGACAAAATCGCACCGGAAGAACCCACCAGCGAACCCGCCACAATCAACATGCTGTTGTTCAGCGAGAAGCCAATACCTGCTGCCGCCCAGCCAGAGTAGCTGTTCAGCATGGACACCACCACTGGCATGTCGGCACCACCGATTGGAATAATCAGCGTGACACCCAGGATGAAAGCTGCAATCGTCATGATGACAAAGGGCGTCCAGTCTTGCGTAATAGCGAACCAGACACCGCAACCAATCATCACGATGCCAAGAATTGCGTTCAGCTGATGCTGACCCGTGAAACGCACAGGTGCGCCCTGAAACAGGCGGAACTTGTACTTGCCGCTCAACTTGCCAAAAGCAATGACTGAGCCTGAGAAGGTAATTGCACCCACAAAGGTACCGATGAACAGCTCGATTTTGTTACCCAGTGGAATGTCGAAATTGCCCTTGGCGGTGATACCAAATGCGTCGGGCTCGGCTACAGCAGCGATCGCAATGGCCACAGCAGCCAAACCAATCATGCTGTGCATGAAAGCCACCAGCTCAGGCATTTTCGTCATTTCGACACGCTTGGCCATGACGGTGCCCAAACCACCGCCCACCACCAAACCAGCCAGTACCCAGCCCAAACCGGTTACGGCCGATTGCCCAGCAATTTCAGCCAGCTTGAAGATAAGGCCGATTGTAGTGGCAATGGCAATTGCCATGCCCACCATACCGAAGGTGTTCCCCAAACGCGAAGTTGTGGGGTGTGAAAGGCCCTTAAGAGCCTGAATGAAACAGATTGACGCCACCAGGTACAACAGCGTCACTGCGTTGAAACTCAATTCCATAAATTTCTCCAGATCGCTGTTGGTTTATTTGTTCTTTTTCTTGAACATTTCAAGCATGCGACGGGTGACCAAAAATCCACCGAACACATTCACAGCGGCCAAGGCCACAGCCAGCACACCCATGAATTTGCCCAGGGGCGTTACGGTCAGCGCGGCTGCCAGCATGGCACCCACAATCACGATTGCTGAAATAGCGTTGGTCACCGCCATCAAGGGGGTGTGCAGCGCGGGGGTTACGTTCCAAACCACGTGGTAACCCACGTAAATGGCCAGTACAAAAATAATCAGGTTGACCACGGTGGGGCTAATTGCGTCCATGTTGGCTCCTTCCTTAAGCGTTTTTGCGTTTGAGTTCGCCGCCGGTGCACATCAGGCACGCAGCAACAATGTCGTCTTCCATGTCGATCTTGAAGGCGCCTTCCTTGTCGAAAACCAGCTTCAGGAAATCGATCACGTTGCGGGCATAGAGTGCGGATGCATCTGCGGCCACCATGGCGGCCAGGTTTGCATAACCCACTATTTTTACGCCGTTGACGTCGACAATTTCGTTCAGTTTGGACAAGGGACAATTGCCGCCCTGCTCCACCGCCAGGTCGATGACCACAGAACCGGGCTTCATTGCACGCACGGTTTCTTCATGCAGCAATGTGGGCGCCTTGCGGCCGGGGATCAAGGCCGTGGTAATCACGATGTCGCTTTTGATCGCTTTGTCATGAACGGCAGCAGCTTGGCGCTTCATCCAGCTTTCAGGCATGGGGCGTGCATAGCCACCCACACCTTGGGCAATTTCACGTTCTTCGTCTGACTCAAAAGGTACATCAACAAATTTTGCACCCAACGATTCGACCTGCTCTTTCGTGGCAGGGCGTACGTCAGATGCCTCAATAACCGCACCCAAACGCTTGGCAGTTGCAATGGCTTGCAAGCCTGCAACACCCACACCGAGAATAAGAACGCGAGCAGCTTTTACGGTACCGGCAGCAGTCATCAACATGGGCATGAAGCGCTGGTAAACGTTGGCCGCAATCATCACCGCTTTGTAACCTGCAATGTTGGCTTGTGATGACAACACGTCCATGCTTTGCGCGCGCGTCGTGCGTGGCGCAGCTTCCAGTGCGAAGGCGGTTAAACCGGCCTTGTTCATGGCTTCCAGTGATGCATTGTCAAAGGGGTTCAGCATGCCAACCACTACCTGACCTGCACGGTAGGCCGACAATTCGTTTTCAGCGGGCGCGCGCACTTTGAGGATCATGTCGCAGTTGCTGATTACATCCATTGCGCGATCAACAATTGTTGCACCCACATCGCTGTAGGCCTGATCGGTGATCGAGCTGGCAATACCTGCACCTGCTTGAACAAACACTTCGTGTTTTTGAGAAATGAGCTTCTTCACCGTTTCGGGTGTTGCGGCTACACGCGTTTCTCCGGACCTTGTCTCGGCCGGGATTCCGATTTTCATGGAACTTCTCCTTGTGGGAAAGCGCTTTTATTTGATGTTTAGGAACTGCAAATACACTGCTGGTGCGGACTATAGCACGGTAGTATCACTCAATCTAAGGGATAACCACAACCCAGCATCTGACAATAATTCTTGTCAAATAATAATTGAATCCGTTGAAATTGTGTTGATCCAGTGATCTAAGCATCAATTGGAGAATGGTGAGAAGCGCAGGGCTGCTTCTGAGTCAAAAATTCAGCGGCGAGCCTGCTCAATGTGTGCGCACACCAACTTGGCGGCCCCAATAAGGCGCGGGCCATTGCGCACCAAAATATCATTGGGAACGGTATACACATGGTTGCGCTTTACAGCTGGCATCTGAGGCCAGCTGGCCCATTGCATGACGAAACTTTGATGATCTCGCTCGGAGCCACTTGCCAGCAACACCTCGGGCTTGCGCTTCAGTACCCCTTCCACGCTCACCTGTGCAGCAAGGTTTGGCAAATCAACAAATATGTTTCGCCCGCCACACAGCTCAATCACCTCGGATACTGCATGCTGCCCACCCAAAGTCATCAATGGCTGACTCCACACCTGATAAAACACCGGCACTATTGATCGACCGCCGTACTCGGCTCGCAAAGACTTGAACTGCTGCAACCAATCGTCTATGCGGGAAGCACTTCTCTGTTCTGTGCCCAGCAGGGCAGACAACCTGCGCATAGTGCTAGCCACCTGCTCAATTTTCTTGGGCTCGCTGACAAATACTGGCACACCCGCTTTGCGAAGCTGTGCCACAACTTCCATTGAAATACCTGATTGCCACACCAACACCAAATCGGGTTTGCGGGCGAGAATTGATTCTGCACCGAGCATCCACGGGTTACCTAACTTGGGCAAAGTATTCACGCTTTCCGGAAAATTACTGGAACCATCCACAGCGATAACCTTGCTCATGCCACCCACGAAATCCACAATTTCCGTGAGGTGCGGTGCAAGCACCAGCACTCGCTGGGCTTGCTGTACACACACGGTTTGGTTTGTGTCGTCCTGGACGCAGACAGCAGCCACTGCCTGGCCAGAAAGCCAGGTCAGGCAAACCGCTGCGAGCAAACGAATGCATTTCATGACAATTAAAACTCGGCATTCAGATTAACAAAAAACGCACGACCAATTTCCGGATAAATGCCGTTCGGGCCGAACTGGGTTCGGTAGTATTGCTTGTCCAACACGTTTTGAACTTGGAACACCACACTGTACGAATCAGCACGATATCTCCAGTTCAAATCGAGCACGCCAAAGCCCGGGATCTGCAGATCCGTATTCGCGGCTGAACGTTGATCCGACTGAATATTCAAAATTGCCTCTGTCGACACACTCGATGTCCAGTCATATTCGGTGGCCACCTTCAAATTGTGGGCAGCCACCAGAGGAACACGGCCTCCACTCAGCGAGCCTGATTTAAACTCAGCATCCAAATACTGGTATGCCGCGATCATGCGCAGGTCTTTCCGAATACTGCCATTCCATTTCAGCTCTGCGCCTTGCCTGCGCAGTTCGTCCAAATTGCTGTTCAAACCGTTGATGAACATCGTAGGGTCCACAATGGTCGGGTCGAAAAACAATTCATTGTCCACATCCATCACGAACAGCGTCGAGCTGAACTCACCATTCCACAAACCTGTTTTCAAACCCACTTCAAATTCGTCAGCAATTTGAGGATTCAAAAATGGAACACGTGTGGTGCCAACACCCGCAAACCCGTTTTCATTGGCATTCGGAATTCTGAAACTGCGAGCCAATTTCGAGAACAATGTGAGATTTTCGGCAGCTCTCCATGAAGCGCCTAACTGGTGCGCCACCAGAGAATAATCGCGTGTCTGGCCACTGGCCTTTTGCTGCTCGGAACGCTCGTAACGACTACCCGCGTTGATTCGCAGAACATCATTCACAGTCCAGTCATCTTCAATAAAAATCGCATTGGATTCCAGCGTACCTGCATCGAACCCTCGCAAAGCTGCTTTTTCAATGTCGTAACCAACCCGAATCACATGGGCACCCGTGCTGTGGGGCAGCGTGAAAGTGAGGTAAGGACTGATTTGATCTTGTTCATATTCCGAACGAGCGTCAAAAACGAAGGTACCAAAATCAAACGATCCCAATGCTTCGTGAGTGCGTCGACTTACACGCACACCAGTGCCCCAATTGCCGTAATCCGCCTCACCATAAAACCGGAATGTATTTCGCTCAAAAGAGCCGAAATCATTGGGGCTGTTCGTTTGCTTTGGGTTCTGCTCGAACTGCGCGCGGTTCAATGAACCGGGAAAACGCGACTTGGACCCCTCAGCCGAGAAAGATGCGCCTGCACTGTACACATCGCCTTGCCAATCCAGCGCAAGGCTACCCAAATCGCGGCTGGCTTCGCTGTTGTCGCGGTACCCGTTCGTAAACTCTTTTGATCCGTTGAACACAAGTGAGAAACCATTCGCACCACCGTACAGGGTTGCGCCCAATTCTTTGGTGTCATAGGAACCATAAGATGCAAATACGTCACCACCGAAACCTTCACGCCCCCTGCCTTTTTTAGTGGTAATTCGAATGACACCGCCACTGGCACCGCTGCCATAGGCAACAGAGCTTCCACCGCGAATTACTTCAATGGTTTCAATGCTACTAACAGGTATGCTGCCATAACGCGGCGTAACACCCTCGTTGTCGTTGAGCTTCACGCCATCGACCACAAACACCACGTTGGCCGACGCAGTTTCTCCAAAGCCACGTAAATCAACTGATGCACTGCGACTGCCGTCCAGCGGTGTACGCACATTGACCAAAGCCAGCTTGGAAAGCACGTCACGTACGGTGGTGTAACCAGACTGGCGAATCTGCTCAGCGGTAATCACCGTGGTTGAAAATGGTTGATCTTTTTCTGACACAGCAGTGTGTGTGGAGGACACGAAAACAGGCGGCAGCGCATAAAAGGCCAATTCTTCCTGGGCAAGTGCTGGCGAAGCAGCCAACAAACAAACGATTGGTAATTTTTGAAAACGAATAGACACCTTGAACTCCAGTAAACCGCACCCACCGTGCAGCAATAAATTCACTGGAGAAGACAAAGAACAGGCGAAAGAACAGTGCGCGCAACAAAACCACGGACAATACGCCAGGGTAAGTTACGGAAAAAAGTTCGATTAGAAGCAATTAGCCGCCTGCGCACTGCCTCCCCGCAGCACCAGTCGCTCGCCTGAATGGGACAGGCTGAACGGTCAAGGCCGGTATCCGGGCTTGTAAGTTTTGATGTGTCGCCTTCCCAGTTGCTGCGTTTAGAACAGCTTTACTACCAGTGGCAAAATGACACACCCGCACTTACTTACCGTTGCGGGGGCAGCGCAGGCTTGAACCTGCTTCCCGTTTAACTGCGCTCAAAAAATGAGCACAAGCACCTTAACCCTGCTATTCTAACGTGTTTTTTAACTCCCAAACCTCGGCGCACCCTGTTTAGGTAGTGCGATTGAAAACCATGTCAGAAGTCTGGAAACCCAGCGTTACAGTCGCGGCCATTGTTGAACATCAGGGCAAATTCCTGATCGTGGAAGAACACACCACCGACGGCATCAAACTGAACCAACCTGCAGGCCACCTGGACCCAGGTGAAACGCCACAATTCGGTGCTGCACGCGAGGCGCTGGAAGAATCGGCCTGGGAAGTAAAACCTGTTGGTTTACTGGGCATATACATGAGCCGCTATACCAGCTCGCGCACTCTGGAAGACGTCACTTACCTTCGCTTCGCATTTGCAGCCGAGGTGGTTAAACACCACACAGAGCGTGCCCTGGACGACGGCATTATTCGCACCCTGTGGATGACGGTTGAAGAACTGCGCGCCACTCAAGACCAACACCGCAGCCCCTTGGTGATGCGTTGCGTTGAAGACTTTCTGAACTGGAAAGCGGGCAAGCAACCTATTATGCCGCTTGAGCATGTGTACACGCACCCCAGCGTACTTGCGGGGCCAATGCCTCCCGGCGTATCGTAAATATCATGGCAAAAACAGTAGTTATTGGCATGTCGGGCGGGGTTGACTCCTCAGTGTCGGCATGGCTGCTCAAACAGCAGGGTTACAACGTGATTGGTCTTTTCATGAAAAACTGGGAAGACGATGACGACTCGGAATATTGTTCCAGCCGGCAAGACTGGCTGGACGCTGCAAGTGTGGCTGACGTGGTGGGCGTGGACATTGAAGCGGTAAACTTCGCCAGCGAATACAAAGACCGGGTGTTCTCCGTGTTTCTGGAAGAGTATTCCGCCGGCCGCACGCCCAACCCCGACATTCTGTGCAACAGCGAAATCAAGTTCAAAGCGTTCCTTGATCACGCTTACAGCCTGGGCGCCGATTACATCGCCACCGGGCACTATGCCCGCGTGCGGGAAGTCAACGGTGAATTCCAGCTGCTGAAAGCGGTGGACCACAGCAAAGACCAATCGTATTTTCTGCACCGGCTGAACCAGGCGCAGCTGAGTAAAACCTTGTTTCCGCTCGGTGAAATACAGAAAACCGAAGTGCGGAAAATAGCGCTTGAACTCGGTTTGGCCAACGCCACCAAAAAAGACAGCACTGGCATATGCTTCATTGGCGAGCGCCCTTTTCGCGAGTTTTTAAATCGGTATTTGCCCACTGCACCCGGCCCCATTTTGAATGACGAGGGCCATCAAATTGGCGAGCATGTGGGGCTGAGCTTCTACACACTGGGCCAGCGCAAAGGCATCGGTATTGGTGGCCAGAAAGAAGGCAACGGCGAACCCTGGTTTGTGGCCCGTAAGGATCTGAAAAACAACACGCTGTATGTGGTGCAAGGCCATGACCACCCTTGGTTGCACCAGAAAGTGCTGGCAGCCGAACAGGCCCATTACATTTCAGGCCAGGTGCCTTCAGAAACACACATGGCTTGCAAGGCGCGCTATCGCCAGGAAGACTCGGCTTGTGACTTCCAATTGACCAATCAAGGCTTCGAGTTGAACTTCATGGAAAGCCAGTTTGCAGTGACACCCGGGCAAAGCGCAGTGCTTTACCAGGGTGATGTGTGCCTGGGTGGCGGAGTTATTGCCAGTTACTGAGGTTTGGTGTCCTCAAAGCTTGGGCGACAGGCAATGCGTTCGGAATATTCATTCAATTCCGGATACAACTCGCGCCATTTCAGTTCAGGCATGCGGAAATCCAGGTAGAACAATGCACAACCAACCGTGATGTCCGCCAGGCTGAATTGCTCGGTCAGGTAAAAACCGGGGGTGGTTTTAATGCGGTGGGAAACCCAGGCCAAGCCGTTGTGAATTTTCTGGGTTTGACGATCAATCAATGCCTGGCTTACTTTGTCGCCCTCATGGAATTTCTTCTCCAGAATAATATCAACAGCGGCCTGGCTAATACCCTGCCCCAAAGACTCCATGGTGCGAACCAAGGCACGCATATTGGGGTTTGTTGGCAACAAGGGCACTGTTGGCATCATGTATTCAAGCGTGCCTGAGATTACCAAAGAATCGAATACAGTCTGACCACCATCCAAAATCAGACAAGGCACTTTGCCCAGCGGATTGTGGTCGGCGATGCGGGTATTTTCATCCCACACATTTTCCAGAACAAACTCGTACGGAATTTCTTTTTCTTGAAGCTGAACGCGAATTTTGCGCACGAAGGGGCTAGTCAGGGATCCCACTAGTTTCATCACAGTTCTCCTAAATACAATCCTGGATGAGATTGCGTCTTGTTTTTTACGACCTGAAAGTGTCTAACAGTTTTACAAATTGAACAAGCAGAATTCCAAAATACCACCGCGGACACCATTCTGTCCAAACAGTTTCCAGTGAGACAGGTTACAATACAAGGCTTTGAAAAACCTCAATTTTTACCACCCGCATGATCTCTTCAGACTCTTTAAGCACCTTAACCGCAATCAGCCCGCTTGACGGCCGTTACCAGTCCAAAGTGGCCAATTTGCGCCCATTGCTCTCTGAAGCGGGGTTCATGCACCACCGCGTGATCGTAGAAATCGAATGGCTCAAGGCACTGGCCAATGCGGGCTTTTCTGAGCTCCCTGCCTTCTCCGCAACAGCTTTGGCAAAACTTGAAGCCATCAAAACCGAATTTTCAGAAGCAGATGCCCAACGCATCAAGGAATTCGAAGCGACCACCAACCATGATGTCAAGGCTGTTGAATACTTTATTAAAGAAAAGTTTCAAGCCGATGAAGAACTGAAAAAATCAGCGGAGTTTGTTCACTTCGCTTGCACGTCTGAAGACATCAACAACATGAGCCATGCACTCATGTTGAAAGCAACGCGTGAACAAGTGATTTTGCCGACACTGGACCGCATGGTGACCACCCTGCGCAATTACGCCCACCAGTTTGCAGACCTTCCGATGATGTGCCGCACCCATGGCCAGCCAGCCAGCCCCAGCACCATGGGCAAAGAATTTGCCAACGTGGTACACCGGTTGGAGCGCGCCATCGCCGCGATCAAAGCAGTCGAGCTGCCGGCCAAAATGAACGGTGCCGTGGGCAACTTCAACGCTCACCTGTCAGCCTACCCCGATTTTGACTGGGAAAGGCTCAGCCGTGATTTGATTGAAAGCCTGGGGCTTACCTTCAACCCTTACACCATTCAAATTGAACCACACGACGGCATTGCTGCGCTGATGGATGCAATTGCCCGCACCAACACCATTCTGATCGACTTGAGCCGCGACATTTGGGGCTACATTTCCCTGGGCTACTTCAAACAAAAGCTGAAAGCAGGTGAAGTGGGATCATCCACCATGCCGCACAAAGTGAACCCCATCGACTTCGAAAATGCAGAAGGCAACCTGGGCATGGCCAACGCGGTGTTGAAACACCTGGCGGAGAAACTGCCAGTTTCACGCTGGCAAAGGGACCTGACCGACTCTACCGTGCTGCGCAACTTGGGCGTGGGCATAGGCTATGCGGTGTTGGCCTATGAAAGCTGCCTGCGTGGCCTGGGCAAACTGGAGGTGAATGAAGCAGCCATCGCCGCCGACATCGACAACGCCTGGGAATTGCTCGCAGAACCAGTACAAACCGTGATGCGTCGTTACGGCCTGCCCAACCCGTACGAACAGTTGAAAGAACTGACCCGCGGCAAGGGCATTACACAAGAAGGATTGAAGCAATTCATCGCCCAGCTTGATCTGCCCGAAGCGGAAAAAACACGCATGCTGGCCATGACTCCCGCAAGCTACATCGGCAAAGCCGCCGAGCTGGCCAAGCGCATTTGACAATCACCCCCGGGGCAAACGACCACCGTTTGTAAGTACCCTGCCTCGGGGATGATCAGCACGAAATACCCACGCATACTCAAGCACATAGAGTCATTTTTGGTGTTTGACCATGCGTGCGGGCCTCGGATTTACCTTGATTGAACTGACATTTGCAATCGCAATTGTCGGTGTACTCGCAACGCTAAGCTATGCTGGGTATGAATCTTCTTGGGAGAAGTCCAACTTTCGTTCCATGCGGGAGTTTGGCGTAGAGTTGGCATTAAGCCAGCAACTGCACAGGCAACGTTACGGACGCTACGCGCAGGGTGTCTCAAGCAATGGCGCACCGAATGCAAACCGCTTGGTTCTTCCTTCATCAGCCAAATACAGCGTGGTGGTCTCGAATTCCAACTTTCGGGGTTATCGCGCAGAAGTTACCCCCAGCGCGAGCGCGCCACTGAAGCTGCCCGAGGCCTGCCGAATCCTGATTGTTGAAAGTGACATGGGCATTCAACGTTTTGGCGCCCGGTCTGCCTCTAATCAAAACACATCTGAAAGGTGTGTTCCACATGGCTAAGGCAGACAACGGTTTCACCTTAATCGAAATAGTGGTTGGCTTGGCCGTGGTAGGCGTGTTGGCCGTTTCTGTAATCCCGAGTATGAACTCGGTGTTGAACAAACAAACGCTGAAGGTCAAGGTATCCCGGCTGGACACGTATGTGGACCAAGCGCGCAATTTGGCTGCAATCACCGAATGCCCGGTTCAAATGAACCTGCAACCCGCCAGCGCGGCGGTGAATCTGAATGTGACTGTTCAACACGATCCGTTCCTGAAGGGTTGTAGCGCGTGGTACGCACAAACCAGCAGCCAAAACAATCGCGGATTTTCAGCCACCTTGAATGACGTCACCTTGGCAGGTGCGGTGCGCCTGAATTTCAATGCGGTGTCGGGTGTGCTCGACACACAAAACCAAACACGCCTGACCCTGAATTACCGTGACAGGCGCGCACAGATTACCTTCTTGGGTATCGGCAACGGGGTGGTGAGCTATGACTGACAAAACCCGGCGTTGTCACGGCGCATCCACAGTCAGCCTTTTGATTGGCATGGCCTTGTTGGCGATCAGCATTACCGGCGCACTGAAATTAATGGGTGTCAGCATGCGCGCACAAAACGATTTGAATACCGAAAAGCTGGTGGATCAGGTTAATCGGATTGGTGAAATTATCACGGTTCACCTGAACCGGGGTGGCAGTTACCAAAACCCGGATGTCGAGGCCAAAGGCATACAGCTGTGCAGCTTGCAAAACCAGGCGGCCCAATGCAACGGATACCAACCCACCAGCCAAAACTTTTGTCTGAGTATTCCCACCCGGGTCAGTCGCAGCGGAAATGACGTGATTAACTTAACCGGCTTTCGTCTGCTCAATGGCGTGCTGGCTCAAAGGGAACTGAACGGCGTCAATATGGCGCAATTTGACCATGGCGCATTTTGCAACAACAGCCCGGACTGGCTTGATTTAAACAACAAGCACGACTTTGAATTCACCAACATTCGGTTTTGCAGATTTCAAGCCAACACACCGAATCAAGTCACAGCGCACTACGAACAGAATTGCAACTCGGTGATAGAGAACAACCCCGAATCCAATATGTTCTGGATTGCCATGTTCAAAGCCAAAATTGGCAACAACCTGACCGAGGGGCAGTATGAAGAAGCGAGAATTATTCACCTGCTGAACACCACGCGGGTAAGGGTTGGATCATGAAAAAGCGGCGCAGCTTGTTGCACCATAAATTACAAACCGGTGCGCTTGGCGTGTTTGTATGTGTGGTGTTGGTGATTGTGTTCGGGCTGATCAGCCTGCAAAACATCACCACCACGAGTCTGGATCTTTATCTGTCCAACTCCAAACAGCACATTGAAGAGGCACGCCAGTTGGCCTATGCCGGCCTTCGACATTACACCCACAATTTTGGCAACGATGAGGCCATTCAGCAGCTTATTGATTCGCACCAAGGAGACACTCGGGTCATCGGCGAATGCTCCTACACAGTTGATTTACCCGAAACACTCGACCCGCAAGTACAGTTGGCCAGCCCAGACACGCCGGTCGACACGCGCCAGGACATTGTGATTCGCGGCATTGTAGTGCCGTACAACTGCGATCACTCTATTTCAGAGGAAAACTACAGGGCCACTTTTGAAATTGTGGCCAGTGTCAACTGTTCAGGAAGCAATGGTGTTGAATCGGGTTGCGTCAAACGCTCATTTGTGTTCAATCGCGAAGACAGCAACGGCTTACCCTACGTTACAAGAAAAACACCACCGCCCCCACCGCCCCCACCAGACCCGAATCCACCGCCACCTCGAGCTGAGCCTTCACGTCCACCCGCTGGGCCACCTTCCGGGGAAGTAAGGGAGCCGCCACCAAAATCGAAGGGCAAACATGAAGTTGGATTCTAGAAAAAACGGATTCTCAATGGTCGACGCATTGATCGCCATTCTGGTGCTGTCCATTGGTTTGGTGCTGTATGCCAAAAACTGGACAGCCAACTATGGCGCCAAGAATTCGACCCATGTGCGTTCAATCGCTGCAACCCAAGTCGCAGAGATTGGCAATGTATTGCTGGCCAATATTTCCGACCTGGACAGGGACACGCCACGCGGACAAATCATCGCCCGCATGCAGCAGTTCTCGGGGAGGCTGGAAGATCACTTGAACAGTTACGCGGGTGCCAGGGGCTACGAATGCACCAACAATGGACCAAGGGCCTTGGGTGCACCCAACAATTCAATTAACCTGAGCCAGGCCACATTGCCGCGCGCATGGGCGCAGGGTGCGGCGTCGTGTGTCAGCATTCGGCCCTTACCCAATTTGAACACCCAGACCAACGGCGTTTGGGTGCACATCGAAGCCAGATGGATTGACGCGCACACACGAGACAACCAGACAGAAAATGTCAGCGTGTACACCTTGGTTAGTCCGCTTTGAGGCTACTTTGAATACAGTTGGGGAGCCAAACGGAGATTCAGGCGATCGCTAACAAACGCGTGAATGACTGCAAATTGTTCATCGCTCAGCGACTTTAAGGCAAAGCCATAAGTTGATGAGGAGGGGCCAGAGTCACGCGGTTTTGAGACCACCTCGGCATCGCATTCAATCAAATACTTGCGATCATCCAGAATGATTTGAAACGCAATCGAGATGGATTGCCCTATTTTGAAAGACACCGCCTTGGCAAACAACAGTTCAAGCCCCCCAGTTGAAATATTATCGATTACAGCAGTGATCGATTCGACTGAACCACTTTGACTGCCATTCAAACGAATGGTGGCAGGCAAATCGCAATTCACACGCCTGGCGCGGCGAATGGCCTGCGACTCCAGGTGAGTTTCATGGGGCCATGACATCACAATCAGCGGGTGCGGCGACAGCAACACCTTTTCAATCATTGAACTGAAGCGGTAAATGGACAAACCATAGGTGGCCTGGAATTCCCAAACCTGCCCTTCTTTGGCAAATACACATTTGCCATCCCGCATGGGGTGCGTGATCAAAATGGCGGCTTGAGGGATGCTACCGATTAAACGAACATGGAAAGGGTCTTTGGATTGCCCAGGCGCAGACATTTTCAGTTGGCTGCCCGTCTCGAAGGGATCTTCAAACGCCTGTTTCGCGGGAAGCATTCTGGGCAAGGCGTTTGGATCAATTTGGGGCTTGCCCGGTTGAATCACAAACTTGTTGGCCCACCGGGGGTTATGGTACAAGCCCTTGGCGGCCAGTTCATCAAGCTGTTTCTGGCTATTAACCGCCTGGCCTTCTGCCAACAGCAGTACACCGCTTCTGTCAAAGATTGCGAATGGCAGCGCCTTGCCAATTTCAATGTCGCCTTTGGCCAAAGGCGAAAGGTCTTTGGGATTGTCCACGCTGCCTCGCTTACTAACCCCGTTTTACGGGGTCTCAAATTCTTTGTCTTTTTTCACAGGCTTCACCAAGTCTTCCCTGGTCAGGCCCAGCCACATCAACAGGGGGCTGGCCACCAACACTGAGGAATATATGCCAAAGCAAATACCAATGGTCAGCGCCAAGGCAAAACCGTGCAAGGTAGGACCACCAAAAAACAACATCGAGCACACCATGATCTGGGTAGAACCGTGGGTAATGATGGTGCGTGAAATTGTTCGGGTAATTGCGTTGTCGATGGTCTCTTCAACGGTCATTTTTCGGACTTTCTTGAATGTTTCGCGAATTCGATCGAATACCACCACCGATTCGTTCACTGAATAACCCAAAACAGCCAATATCGCTGCCAGCACCGCCAGGGAAAACTCCCAACCGAAGAAGGCAAAAAAACCGAGAATGATGACCACGTCGTGCAAGTTGGCCACAATGGCTGAAACCGCAAACTTCCATTCGAAGCGAAGGGCCAGGTAGATCATGATGCCGATGATCACCACCATCAAGGCAATCACACCGTTCTCGGCCAACTCCCGACCAACTTGTGGGCCAACAAACTCAACTCGCATTAGCTGCACGTTTGGGCCACCCAAATTTAACACCTGCTCGGTGAGTGCCTGTTGATTCAGCTTGCCTTCGGTGCCCAATACGCCCGATTGCAAATCTTTCACAGCCAAACGAACCAGCACATCGCGCGCTGTACCGAAGTTTTGAACCTGCGGTTCATCAATTCCGGTGGCACGCAAACCTTCGCGAATTTTCTCGAGTTCGGCAGGCTGGGAATAACGGGCTTCAACCAGTACACCACCGGTGAATTCAACGCTCAAATTCAAACCTTTGTGAGCAAGGAAAAACACCGCTGCCGCAAAAGTCAGGAACGAGATGATGTTGAAAATTTTGGCATGCCGCATGAACGGAATGTCGTTTTTGATTCTGAATAGTTCCATTTTGCTTTTAGTTCACTTGGTTCGGTTGGTGTGGGTCACGCTTTTTTAGCGACAGCAGTGTCATCACTTGGACGCCAAATTTGCCCGATACTGACAGAGTCCAGTTTCTTTTTACGGCCATACCACAGGTTGACTACACCACGGGACACCACAACCGCACTGAAAATCGAGGTCAAAATACCCAGACAATGTACCACTGCAAAACCACGCACAGGGCCTGAGCCAAAAATCAGCAAAGCCAAACCGGCAATCAAGGTGGTAATGTTCGAATCCAGAATGGTGGCCCATGCTCGCTCGTAACCTGCAGCAATGGCTTGCTGCGGCTGCGCGCCGTCACGAAGTTCTTCGCGAATACGCTCGTTGATCAGCACGTTGGCGTCAATCGCCATACCCAGGGTAAGCGCAATCGCTGCAATACCTGGCAATGTCAGGGTGGCCTGCAACACCGACAACAAGGCAAACAACAACATCACGTTGACCGCCAGTGCAAACACTGAAAACACACCAAACAACAAGTAGTACACGATCATGAATGCGCCCAGCACAACAAAGCCATACAGGGTTGAGTTAATACCCTTGTCAATGTTGTCAGCACCCAGGCTAGGGCCAATGGTGCGCTCTTCAATGATGTCCATGGGTGCAGCAAGCGAACCCGCACGCAGCAACAGGGCCAGGTCAGCCGACTCAACCGTATTCATGCTGCCTGAGATTTGCACGCGGCCACCGCCAATTTCACCGCGAATGACCGGCGCGGTGACAACCTCGCCCTTGCCTTTCTCGATCAGCACAATCGCCATGCGCTTGCCAATACTTTCAGCAGTTACGTTACGGAAAATACGGGAACCCTGGCTGTCCAGCGTCAAATGCACCGCAGGTTCCTGGGTTTGATTGTCAAAGCCGGCTTGCGCATCGGTCAGGTTGTCGCCAGTCAAAATCACTTCCGATTTCAGCAACAAATCGCGGCCACCACGCTCGGTGTAACGCTCCAGGCCAAAAGGAACAATACCGCTGGCCAGGGCAGACTGGGCCTCCGGGCTGTCATCCACCATGCGAACTTCCAGCGTCGCAGTGCGGCCCAGAATGTCTTTGGCCTTCGCCGTGTCTTGCACACCCGGCAACTGCACCACAATGCGGTCCGCACCCTGGCGTTGAATCACGGGTTCGGCCACACCCAATTCGTTAATTCGGTTGTGCAATGTAGTGATGTTTTGGCGCAAGGCGTACTCGCGCGCCTGCTGTTCAATTTCTGGCGCCAACGTCGCTACAAGCGCAAATTCAGTGCTGTTTTCAGGAGTGGCAAGCTGCAAGTCCGGGTATTCCTTGGCCAGGGCAGCCTGCGCCTTGTTGCGGGCTTCTGCATCGCGGAAGGTCAGGTTAAAACCAGCGGGCGTGCGGGGCGCGCTGGCATACCGCAAATCTTCTTCGCGCAAGGTTTGCTTGGCGCTGGCCAGCAAGGCGTCCTTGCGTTTTTCAAGTGCAGCATCCATGTCCACTTGCAACAGGAAATGCACACCACCCCGCAAATCGAGACCCAGGTACATGGGCAATGCATTGATGTTGGTCAGCCAGTCAGGTGAGCGCGACAACAAATTCAGGGCAACAATGTAATCGGGGTCTGCCGGGTCTGGGTTAAGCTGGCTTTGAAGAAAGTCTCTCGCCTTTAATTGCTCTTCAGACGAGTTGAACCTTAATTTCAGAGTTCCGCCGCCCAGTGTTTCTTCGAAAAATACCCCATCGGGCTTGACGCCTTGCGCCTCAAGCTGACTGAACAATCGGTCAGCCAGATCGGGTGATAATTTCAAGGTGGACTTGCCACTTGAAACCTGCACAGCGGGCGCTTCACCATAAAAATTGGGCAGGGTGTACAACACACCCAGCACCAACACAATGGCGATCATCAGGTACTTCCAGACAGGGTATCGATTCATGACAGCAAAATTAACGTGTTTCTTTCAGGGTGCCGCGAGGCAGCAGGCTTTGCACAGCAGCGCGTTGCAGCACAACTTCAACAGGCTTGTCACCCATTTCGGCCACTTCCAGCGTGATGTACGATTCGTTGATTTTGCTGATCTTGCCCAGCAAACCACCCGAGGCAATTACTTCATCGCCTTTTTGCAGGGCTTCAACCATGGCTTTGTGTTCTTTCTGGCGCTTCATTTGGGGACGAATGGCCAAGAAATAAAGTACGCCAAACATCAAAATGAGGGGCAGGAAGCTTAAAAGGCCACTTTCCGGGCCAGCGGCTGCGGATTGCGCAAACGCGGATGAAATCACAGTCATCTCCTTAAAGTTGTGATGGGTTCGCGCCGAGTATACAACGCTTGACACTTAAAATTCAGACCAAAAGGCTTGACTTGGGTTCCACTTAAAGATTCACTTAGCGATTGTGGGAACAATAAAAATAGGCTTTGATCTATGTCGAGCAAGATAGAACAGGCAACCTTGGGCGGGGGTTGTTTCTGGTGCACGGAAGCTGTTTTCCGGCAACTCAAAGGAATCGAGTTGTGCGAATCGGGCTACAGCGGGGGAAGCGACCCCAACCCCAATTACGACAAGGTGTGCGGCGGGAGAACCGGGCATGCCGAGGTAATTCGGCTGCACTACGACCCCGAAATCATTTCGTTTCGCAAAATTCTGGCGGTCTTTTTTGCCATCCACGACCCCACCACCTTGAACCGTCAAGGCAATGATGTGGGAACCCAATACCGCTCGGTTATTTTCTTTCACACGCCCGAGCAGCGCGACACAGCCGTGGCTTTTGTTGAAGACCTGGAAAAACGGAAAATTTTCCGCGACAAGGTAGTGACCGAGATTTCGCCCTTGCTGAATTATTTTCCGGCCGAGAAATACCACCAGGAATACTTCGAGAACAACCCGATGCAACCTTACTGCGCCTATGTGGTGGCCCCAAAGGTTGAGAAAGCTGAAGACCTGTTTGGTGATCTGTTCAAGCGCTAAGTTTTAAGAACCAGGTTTGCTGCGCTTATCGACCGCGTGCGCAATGGCCCACGCGGTCATTTGCATGCCCATGGTGGCGGTTACTGCAACCACTGAACCGTAACCTGCGCAATTCAGCCCAGCCGCGGGCTCACAAGCATCGCTGCGCTTGACCTGCTCCGCTGAATAGAAAACCGACACGCCCAATTTTTTCTTGGGGTCCTTGGCATACCCGTGTTCGCGGCGCAAGGTGTACCGCACCTTGGCCAGCAAGGGGTCGTTGGTGGTGTCGCGCAAATCGGCAGGTTGCACAAGCCAGGGTTTGGTTTTTCCGCCCGCGCTGCCAGACAGCACCACGGCAAGGTTTAAACGCTTGGCCCAAGTCACCATGGCCACCTTCGCCCGCACATTGTCGCAACAGTCCAATACAACTTTGCATTCGCCAGCCGCAGCGGCAAATTCAGTCAATAGGGCCTGTGCATTGTCAGGCTCCAGGAACGCATCCACCAAAGTAATTTGGCACTGCGGGAAATAGCCATGAATATGATCGGCCAAAGCCTTGATTTTTTCCCGCCCCAAGGTGGCATCAGTGGCCTGAATTTGCCGATTGATGTTGCTTTCAGCAACATGGTCCATATCAACCAGCGTAATGTGGCCAACCCCACTGCGCGCCAAGGCCTCGGCAGCCCACGAACCCACGCCCCCCACACCCACCACCAGGGCATGAACGCGCTGGTTGAGAAACGCATGTGTGCCATCACCGTACAGGCGACTTATTCCGCCAAAACGTCGATCCAGATCCGAGTGCTCGTCTGTTGATTCAACCATTAACGTGCTTCCAGATCCACGATGCTGACAGCCACTTCTCGCGTGTCATCGCCCCGCATCACCAGCAGCTTGGCAGTGCCGCCCACGCCGATTGTCTCCAGTGCTTTGGACAGCTGCAACACATTGGCCACTGGCTTGCGGTCTACGGCGATAATGATGTCGCCCACCACACCAGCCTGCAAATCAAAGGGTTTCAAGCCAGCCTGGGCTGCAGGCGAACCCGGCTCAACACCCATGACTGCAATGCCACGAATACCCAGGCGGCGGGCCAGCGACTCATCGGCCACCGCAATTCCGATACCGGGGCGGGGTAAAGTGCCACGCTCAATCAATTGCGGCACAATTTCATTGACCAAATCAACAGGAATTGCAAAACCAACACCTGCCGAAGTACCGCTTTGAGAAAGAATGGCGGTGTTGACACCGATCAAACGCCCGGCAGAATCCAGCAAGGGGCCTCCTGAGTTGCCAGGGTTGATCGCTGCATCGGTTTGTATGACGTCAGGAATTTCACGCCCGTTGCTCACAGGCAAAGTACGCCCCAAGGCACTGACAATGCCGGCAGTGAGCGTTTTGGACAAACCGAAGGGGTTGCCAATCGCAAACACAGACTGCCCCACCAGCAAGTCGCCAGAGGTGCCCACAGGGATGGGCCGCAGGTTGGCAGGCTTGTTCACCAGCCGGATCACCGCGAGATCGTATGAGGGTGCAATACCCACAAGACGCGCCGGTAAAGGCTCGGAATCATCAAGCTGCACACGAATACGACTGGCGCCCTCCACCACATGGGCATTGGTCACAATGTGGCCGGCATCGTCCCAAATAAAGCCTGAGCCTGTGCCTTCCGCCACTCGCCTGAAAAACAGTTGACCCTGCACGCTTTCCGTAAAAATGTAAGCCACGGACGCCTTGGACACCTCGAAGAGCTCAACCACGCTTTTTTCGCCTGCGGCGAGATCTCCCCGCGCCTCCACCACACGTGGCGTGACATTTTCGGGGCGGCTGGTGAACAGGTTTTCGATACTAGACTGGTTGTACAGCACGTACAGCAAAGCCACAAACAACACAAAGGCAAGCAATGCAGTGGCTGAGGCACCGCGTTGATTCTGGTTCGGTTTCACGAATTGGGATCCTGCTGGTTAACTTCTGGATTCGGGTTGAATTGAAAACGCAGCGCCACAGCGCTCGATTCAATCGGCAGCAATTTCAACGTGCAAGTGCATTGACCCGTGGACGTGGTTTTGTCACGGCGCAGCCTTGTGCGCGCAGCAATCAGGGTGTCGGGGTCTACTTCGGGCACTGCCCAACTGGCCTGGTGAATCAGCTCGCCTTTGCTTTCTTGCAAGCCTTTCGCAAGCAGGTCCATGTCATTGCTGTGCAACAGGCCAATGCCTTGCTCACCTTCAATCAACACCCTGCCCTGTTCATCTTGATACATGCCCAAAGGCCAACACACCAAGCCGGTGTGGGTGCTCAACATCAAAGCGCCGTGTTCCAGCGGGTGAATTCGATACACCCAAGGCGTGTACGCCAGGTGCACATAAGCCTTTTGAGGGCCATTCTGAAAATAGTAGCGGCCATCGGCCTCACGGCCGTAATTGCGCGCCATGAAATTCAAGATTCGCGGGTGACTGATTGTTAACCCTTCTGGCACTGGCCCGGTCAGCAGCCAGTCGCCCTGCAAGTTTAACTTGAGCCACCCGGCAATAGCCGGCACGTTGGGCCAGCGCGCCAGTGCTTTTTCTACAAGGTCATCCACCACTTGCTCCTGTTTGCTTTGCAGAGTGCTGCGCAAAGAAAGCATCGCATTGCTTGGGCAACCAGTCCAGCCCCAAACGCAAGCTGCGACCATTGGCAAAGCCCACATGGCCACCATGCTCTGTAAAAAGGCACTTCACCTGCGAAGAAACTTCATGGTGTGCCGGCAAATGTTGACCACTCATGAAGGGATCATTTTTTGCGTGAATCATCAAGGTGGGCACCGCAATATGTTTCAGCAGCGGCTTGGCCGAGGACACAGCGTAATAATGCTCGGCATCCCGAAAACCGTGCCAAGGGGCGGTAACGCGGTTGTCGAAATCAAAGAAATCTTTGCAATTGGCAATGTCTTCAGCCTTTCCCAATTCCGGAAAGCGCTTGACCTTGTCAATTGACTTTGGCACCAAAGTACTCAAAAACATACGGGTATAAACCAGGTTGAAACCTTTGGCCAGCGACACAGCCCCAGCCAGCAAATCGACAGGCGCACTCACCGACACCGCTGAACTGACCACCTCTTGCGCCTGCTTTTCCTGCTCACCCAGCCACTTCAACAACACATTGCCACCCAGCGAAACACCAGTCACATGCATGTGCTCAACGGCTGGCAACTGTTCACGCAAGCGGCGCAGTATCCAGTCCATTTCAGGAGAATCGCCCGAATGATAGGCACGCGGCATCCAATTGTTTTCGCCGGAACACCCCCGAAAGTGCACAACCACACCCAAAGCCCCCGCCATGCGAGCCTGGTTCATTACCGCAAGGCTGTAGTGACTGCGGGAGCAACCCTCCAGGCCGTGAAACAACACCCACAACGTTTGGTGTTTTGCTGCCTGTTCAGGAGGCTCAGTGAAGTCGAGGTCGATGAAATCGCCATCGGGTGTATTCCAGCGCACACGGTGATAATGCACGCTGGGTTTGTTGGCCCAACGTGCAGCCATGATGGTTTGGGAATGGCCCTCGGGAAGCCACCAGGGCGGGCGGTACACCATACTGCCTCAGCCTGATTAATGCAGCGTAGGCTGCGGATCGAAGTCGGACAGATCGTCCTCGACCATTTCTTCAGAATCCATGGCAGGGCTTGCGTGATGCATCACGATTTTCCAGCCGTTCGGCCCCTTGTGATACACATTGGTCGCATTCACCTGCACGACATGAGGCTCACCCCGCGGGCTGCTCATCATCACTTGTTCAACAATGTTGTGTACCGACACCATCACGCCTTCCACACGGTGCACAGGCACCACTCGAATTTGCAGAGCGCCCGCTGAAAGAATTTCCTTCCACGAGTCGCGCACGTCGTGATAGCCCTCCACACGGGGGCCGCCAGGGTGAATGCACACCACATGTTCATCGTCAGCCCAAAGATCCATCAGGGCTTCAAGATCGGCCGCTTCAAGTGCCTCGTAAAAGGCTTGCTCGATGTCTTGCGGTGAAGAATGAATAACTTTGGCTCGGGACATTCAACGCACTCCGATAGGTATTAATGTGTTTTGAATGACATTTTTGAGGCAACTCACTGAAACACCACGGTTTTTGATCCATTCAAAACCACACGGTGTTCACAATGCCATTTCACCGCACGGGCCAACACCATACACTCGGTGTCACGTCCTCGGGCGGTCAACTCTTCTGGGGTTAAAGAATGGTCAACGCGTGCTACATCTTGTTCAATAATCGGGCCTTCGTCCAGATCTGAGGTCACATAGTGCGCCGTGGCACCAATCAACTTGACACCCCGATCAAAAGCTTGCTGGTAGGGCTTGGCACCCTTGAAGCTGGGCAAGAAACTGTGGTGAATATTGATCACCCGACCCAGCATATCGCGGCACAATTCCGGCGACAAAATTTGCATGTAGCGGGCCAGCACCACCAGGTCAATTTTCTCGCGCTCAATAATTTGGCGAATCTGTGTTTCCTGAAGCTCCTTGGCCTCATGCTTGACAGGCAGGTGGTAAAACGGAACACCGTACGAAGCGGCCAGCAGGGCAAAATCCTGATGATTGGAAACAATGGCCGGAATTTCACAGGGCAGCTGACCACTTTTCCAGCGAAACAGAAGATCGTTCAGGCAATGACCGAACTTGGATACCATCAGCAGCACGCGAGGCTTTACACGGGCATCAAAAAACTGGTATTTCATGGCGAAGGGCTCTGCCACCTTCGCGAAATTGGCCTGCAATTCGACTTCGGTCAGCTTGCTTTCAAGCGGCAATGAAAAATGCACACGCAGGAAAAAAAGATTGGTGGACTCGTCGCCAAATTGGGCAGAGTCAAGAATATTGCACTGTTGGTCAAACAAAAATTTGCTGACGTTGTACACAATGCCCGTGGTGTCAGGGCAAGAAATAGTCAGGATGTAATCACGCATGGTAAGGCCAGGGTGCGTTGAAAATGGGCTTGTAAGATCATACTCCCTGAGAAGCAGGCACCAGCTGTTCCAACACCATTTTCGGGTCGAGCTTTTTCAGGCAATTGGTGTGGCCCAGTGGGCACTCCCGCTGAAAACAGGGGCTGCACTCCAGATTGAGGTAATACACTTTGGCCCTGCTGCTCAAGGGCGGTGTGTGGTGCGGGCTGCTGGAACCAAACACCGCGTGCACCTGCACGTTTAACGCAGCAGCCACATGCATCAAGCCCGAATCGTTGGTCAACAACTGACTAGCCGCCGACATCAGGGCCACAGCCTGCGCCAAACTGGTTTTACCTGCCAGGCTAGAGGCACGGGTTTGTAAATCCAAAGGCAGCAGGCCAAGAATTTCCCCGCAAAAACCAGAGTCTTTGGGCCCACCGAACAGCACAGCCTTCTGTGAAGGGTTGCGCAGTAAAAACCCGGTCGCCACTTCAGCGAAATGCCCGGCTGGCCAGCGCTTGGCGGGACCGAACTCGGCACCGGGCGCAATGGCCAAAAAACCGGGCTGAAGGCCAAACTCGGTGCATGCTTCGATGCGCATCCCCTCTTCAACATGCAACACCGGAAACTCAAGCACATCGGCGAAATAGGCTCCAAGTTGGCCGTACCACTCGATCATGGGAGGCTTGGCTTTTTTGGAGGGCTTGGGCAAGGGATGCGTAAGCACCGCTGTGCGCAGCTCTCCGCTATAGCCCACCCGTTTTGGAATGCCTGCAAACCAGGGCACCAAAGCTGATTTCAGGGAATTGGGCAAAACCACCGCCATGTCAAAACCACGACCGGCCAGCGAAGCACCCACTTGTTTGCGCAAGCGCCACTGTAATTTTCCATGGGAAAAAGGTTCAACCTGCACAGCTCGGACAGCGTGGCTGAACTGGTACACCGGCGCAGTGACCGGTGGGGCTAGAACATGGATTTCGCAGGGTCTGCCGTCAGCAAACCGCAGGGTGTTGTCTTGATGCAAGGCTTGAATCAGCGACAGGCTCATGACCGCATCGCCAATCCAATTGGGCGCAACAATTAAAACCTTCAATGTGCGTGTACTTTTGCACCAGGCTTCAAGGTGTACACCGTGCCGCAATAAGGGCAGGTGGCCTTGCCTGTTTTGGTCACATCCAGGTACACCTTGGGGTGTGTGTTCCACACCGGCATGGCCGGGTTGGGACAAAACGCAGGCAGCTGGTCGCCATCAAGTTGCACAGTTTCGTGTTTTGCTTTTTTATCACTGATCATGATGCTTTACACCCGGGTCAGCCAGTGTTCATATTTTTCATTTCGACCGTACACCACGTCGAAATAACGCTTCTGCAATTCCTCGGTAATTGGGCCGCGTGTGCCAGCACCGATGGTTCGGTTGTCCAGTTCGCGTACGGGCGTTACTTCAGCCGCCGTGCCAGTGAAGAAGCACTCGTCAGCGATGTAAATGTCATCACGGGTCAAGCGCTTGCTTTTCACCTCCATACCCATTTCCCGGGCCAGGGAAATAATGGTTGAGCGGGTAATCCCGACCAGGGCCGAGGCAATTTCAGGCTCGTAAATGCAGCCGTCTTTAATCACGAATACGTTTTCGCCAGCGCCTTCAGCCACAAAACCGTCCACATCCAGTAACAGGGCTTCATCGTATCCGTCTTGCACAGCTTCAGTGTTGGCCAGAATTGAGTTGGCATACGTGGCCGCAAACTTGGCACGCGCCATGGTCACGTTCACATGGTGACGGGCGTAAGACGATGTTTTAACCCGAATGCCTTTCTGCAGACCTTCTTCGCCCAGGTAAGCGCCCCAAGGCCAGGCAGCAATTGCCACGTGGGTTACAGCACCCTTGGGCGATACGCCCATTTTCTCAGAGCCGTAAAAGGCAATTGGGCGGATGTAACAAGAGTCCAGGTTGTTGGCGCGCACCACTTCGCAACAGGCGTCCATGATCTGCTCGCGGGTGTAGGGCATGTTCATGCGGTAAATGTGGGCCGAATTGAACAGGCGATCGGTGTGCTCTTTCAACCTGAAAATGGCAGGGCCTTTGTCTGTTTTGTAAGCACGCTCGCCTTCAAACACCGACAAACCATAATGCAAACTGTGGGTGAGCACGTGAATTTGAGCTTCACGCCACGGCACGAGTTTGCCGTCAAACCAGATAAAGCCATCGCGATCGGCCATTGACATGCTGAATTCTCCGAAATTCCAAGATTTACCAAACCGACATATTCTACAACCCAACAAGCACCGATTTGGGCTTACCACGTTGACTCGGTGAAGAATGAACCACTATAGTGCAATCAACCACTCTAAAAAAAGAAGTACACCTATGAAGCAATGTCTGGCGAATGCTCAACCCCGTTGGACGCGTAGAAAACAAGAGCGCCCACAAGAACTACTCGATGCCGCACTGACCATTTTCAGCGAAAAAGGATTCGCTGGAGCCCGCCTTGAAGACGTGGCCAAAAGCGCAGGCGTCAGCAAAGGCACGGTTTATCTGTATTACTCCAACAAGGAAGAACTACTGAAAGCCGTGGTGAAAGAACATGTTTCACCCATTGTGGAAGAGGCAAAAAGCCTGCTGGAACCCGACAAAAGCTCGGCCACACTGATTCGTGAAGCCATCCACCTGTGGTGGTTGAAATACGGCTCTACCAAATTAAGCAGCATCACAAAAATTGTACTGTCCGAGGCCAATGCATTTCCCGAGCTGGCTCGCTTTTTCTATGACGAAGTGGTTCGCCCGTGGTGGGACTACCTTGAATCCGTGCTGAAACGTGGCATTTCCCGCGGAGAATTCACAGACATTGACACCGAGTACGCTGCCCAAGTGCTGTGCGCACCGCTGGTTACCCTTGGATTGTGGAAACGAACAATGGATGGTTGCTGCGGCGTGGAAACCAACCCCATGCGCTACATTGAAGCGCACATTCAAATGGTGCTGAATGGTTTGACCTGCCCGCACACATCGCGTGTTGCGTAAAATTTGCTAAAATAGCGAGTTACCCATTATCCCCACGCGAGAACCCGCCATGGACTTCGAGAAAGCCCGCTTCAACATGATTGAACAACAAATCCGCCCTTGGAACGTGTTGAACCAGAAGGTGCTTGATTTGCTTGAAATGATCAAACGCGAGAATTTTGTGTGTACCGGGCTTGAAAAACTGGCCTTCACCGATTGTGACTTGCCGATCCGGGTGAATGGCGCCGACACAGGCGAGGCCATGTTCAGCCCAAAAATGGAAGCTCGCATTCTTCAGGAACTTGAGTTGGGTACGCATGAAAAGGTGCTGGAAATTGGCACTGGCACGGGCTATATGGCTGCGCTGATGGCACAACAGTGTGCCCATGTCACCACCATTGAGTTGAACCCGGCCATTGCCGAACTGGCCCGCAGCAACTTGAAAAAAAACGGAATTACCCGCGTGAAAGTGCTTGAAGGCTGTGGATTCCAGTTGGCGCCAACGCTCGGCCAGTTTGACGTCATCGTGCTGTCTGGTTCCACACCCATCATGCCCGCCGGCTTGCTTGAAGCGGTCAACCCACTTGGACGCCTGATGGCCGTGATTGGTCAGGCACCGGCCATGCAGTTGGTGTTGGCCCGCAAGTCGCGCGATGGCCAACTGATTACCACACCTTTGTTTGAAACCATGACCAAGGTGTTAATCAACGCACCCAAGGCCAACGAATTCGTATTCTAAGGACAAGGGACTCATGACCCAGCCCGATCAACCCGTGCCAACGCGACAGAAATCGGGCCTCAAGCACTTGCTGTTCATGACTTTGCTGGGATTGCTGGGTTACTCAACGCTCAGTAATTCGGCATGGGCTCAAAACCCCACCCCTCAAAACCTGCTCACGCTGTACAGCCTGGCCAAACAAAACGACCCCACCTTTCGGGCAGCAGCTTCGCAGTTGCAGGCTGACCTTGAAACTGAAAACCAGGCATTTTCAGCTTTGCTGCCCAATATCAACTTTGGGGCACGCATTGAAAAACAAGACAACACCTACGATGCGTTTGGCATGTCGATTGACGCCAGCCGCAATCCCGGCACCTACAGCCTGGTGCTGAACCAGGCACTGTTTCGCCCTCAAGCCTGGGAAACCTACAAGCAAAGCCAATTGAGCGGAGAAGTTGCCAAGCTCAGCTTTCAGCAAGCTGAACAGGAACTTGTTTTGCGGTTGACTCGCGCATATTTCGATTTATTAACCGCGCAAGACGACTTGGCCAGCATTCGTGATCAAAAAACGGCGATTACTGAACAATTGGCCTTGGCGAAAGCCAATTTTGAGGTGGGCAGCGCCACCGTCACCGATCAACAAGAGGCACAAGCCCGATTTGATCTGGCCGTGGCCCAGGAACTGGCTGCCCAGAACCAGTTGGCCCAACGCAAGCTACAACTGGAAACCATAGTGGGCATGTCGGTGGATGAACTGGCCACACTTGCACCCACAACGCAACTTAAAGCACCTACGCCAAACACCGCCGAGGCCTGGGCAGAGCAGGCCCGCAACAACAACCTGAAAGCCCAGCAAGCGCGACTTGCAAAATTGATTGCCAAAGGCGAGAGCAACAAGGCCAAATATGGGCACTTGCCTACCCTTGACCTGACTGCCCAAATGGTTGAAACCGAGCAGCAGATTTTTGATGGTAACAGTGGGCGCCCCTTCGACTTGGGAGTTGACAGCACTACAATTGGCTTGGTGATGAACATACCGATTTTTAGCGGTGGTGGCACTCAAAGCCAGGTGCGCCAGCAAGCTGCACTGCTGGAAAAAGCAATGAACAATGTAGAACTGGCAGGCAGGAATGCCACGCAGGCTGCGAAGTCAGCATTCTTGGGCGTTCAAACCAGCCTTGCACAGGTGAAAGCACTTGAAACCGCACTGGCCTCGAGTGAACTAGCCCTGCAATCGAATAAAACCGCCTATGAGGTGGGAATCCGGATCAATGTCGACGTATTAAACGCCCAGCAACAGTTCAATGCCACGCAACGTGACCTCTCAAAGGCCAAATACGCCAGCCTGATCAATATGCTTGAACTACAAGCAGTGGCTGGGCAATTGAATGCTGAAACGGTGCAGCAAATTAATCAGTTACTGGTTCAGTAAGCAAACCAGCTGCTGGCAACTGGCTTGCTTGGTTCAGTACATCGAAGCTGCGCTGGGTTGCGCCACGATGGCCCCGAGCATAAGCAAAAGCGGCCCTCTTGCCCTCATCAAAACCGTGAAAACCACTCAAGTAAAATTCACATGCCGCCAGCAAATGTTCGAATCGGCGAGCCGCTTTCGCGGCCAGAGCATCCTCTGCGGCCTTGGCAAAATTAAAAGTATTGGGCCCCATCCACACCGGGCAACCATAGGCGCAGGCCTCAATCAGGTTTTGCCCGCCAAAAGGTAACCAGGAACCGCCCAACAAAGCCAGATCGGCCACGCTGTAATAGGCCGGCATTTCACCCATGGAGTCGCCCAACACCAAACGGGCCTGCCCAAAACCTGCCAAGGCAATATTGCTGCCTGCATTGAAAGAGGCACTTCGACGTACGGGACGAGCCACGCCCATCCGCGTGGCTGCCTCTGCCATCAATTCAAACACCTCATCAAAACGCTGAGGGTGACGCGGCACAATCCACACACTGGCTTTGGGCATGCGTTTGAAAAATTGACATCGATTCAAGGCGTCGAGTAACAACGCCTCTTCCCCTTCCCGACTGCTGGCAAACAACACCACCTGCTCAGCCTGGGTAGCCTCTCTCCAGGCGCGCCCCGTGGTGGCCAACTCAGGCTTCAGCGCCACATCAAATTTCAGGTTGCCACACACCGCATCTACAGGTCGACCAAGTTTCTCGAACACAGCCGCATCGGTCTGTGTTTGCGCAATCAAGGTACCAACACTTTGCAACACGGGCTGGCTCAACAGTCTTAGTTGCGCCAATCGTCTACCAGTGGTGGGCGAAACCCGGGCATTGAGCAAGGCAGTGTGCACTTTGGCCTTGGCTGCCCCCAACAGCAAATTGGGCCACAGCTCTGTTTCAACCACCCACAGGGAATGCGCGCGCACTTGTTTGAGTGTGCGCGCAACCAGATAAGGCAGATCGTAAGGTAGATAAAAAAATTGAACCTGATTCAATGTCGAATAAAGCTGGCGGCATGTGGCCAAACCCGTGGGTGTGGTGCAAGAAACAGCCCATTCATGTTGAGGATAAACCTTGGCCCAATGCTGCACCAAAGGGGAAATGGCATGGGCCTCGCCCACTGACACAGCATGCACCCAGATTCGCTTTTGCCCCCCGGGCACAGATCTGAATTCAGGCAGGTTCGCCAAAAAACGCTGACCCCACCCCTGACGATATTCAGGCTGCCGAATACCGCGTTTGAGCAAATACAAGGCTAAAACTGGCTGAAACAAAAAAAGAATCAGGCTGTAAAGCGATAGAAAGAAGCGAGCTGACACACTCAAAGTTTATTTCCCCGTAGCAAACGCGTTGCCGCCTCGAACACTTCACCCACCGCAGGCTCTCGACCTACATCGCCCAAACTGATGGCATGTGGGTTAAAGCGCGGTGCGAATCGCCACGCTGGCGTGGCGAAAAACAAAGCGACCATGGGTAAATAATGCGCAGCCGCCAAATGCGTTATACCGGTGTCCACACCAATTACAAGGCCGGCCCTCTCCAGACGAAGGCGCAATTCGCCCAAAGCCATTCGAGGCAGCACCTCAACCCGGGCTATGCCAGTGGCTATTTTTTCTGCCTGCTGTTGTTCTGCGTCGCTGCCCCAAGGCAGTTTGACCGCATACCCGAGGTCTGAAAATCGATGAGCCAATTCACGCCATTTGACAATTGGCCATTTTTTTTCATCGCGGGCCGTGGCGTGCAAAAACCAGATTTCAGCACCGCTTGGAATGGCGGGAAGTACTTTTTGCGGGGCGATGTCATAAAAAACCGGCTTGCCTAGCAAACGGTAGCCCAATAACCCGGCTGCCAACTCTCGCAGACGCTCGACCGCATGGGCTTGTGGATCCCAGCCTGCACGTTTCGAATAAAAGAGGCAAGCCAGGCTTTCCTTGGCATAAGAAAAACCAGGGCCCATTAGGGTGCCCTTCGCGGCGCGCGCCAGCACTGCGCTTTTGATCAGGCCCTGCAAATCAACAATGGCGTCGTATTGCCTGTCAGCCAATTTGCTTTTCAGCAACTTCCATTGCTGCCAGGTGTAGCGAATTCCCTGCTTGCGCCACTTGCGCAAGTTGACCGGCACCACCTCGTGAACATGGCGACTGCCCCGCACCAAGTCCACAAACGGCTCCTCCACCATCCAGTCAATCTGGATGGATGGATCTTGGGCGTGAATATCATTCAAAACCGGCAAGGCATGAATGACATCGCCCATGGAAGTGGTCTTAACAATTAAGATACGCTTCATCTAGCGCTTAGGTTGATCGCAACCGCATTATTGTAAGCGGCAAGCGAGTAGCCATTCCGAATCCGCTCAGCCAAGGAACGATAAATTTGAACACAGCAGCCAACAACCGCATCGCCTTGTCCGCCGTGCTGATCACCCTGAATGCCGGCAAACAACTTGCTGCAGCCCTTGAAAGCCTGCAATTTTGTGGTGACCTGGTGGTGGTCGATTCCAACAGCACAGACAACACCGTTGAAGTTGCGGAAAAATTCGGTGCACGTGTTGTGCAGCAAAACTGGCTTGGCTTCGGACCACAAAAACAGTTTGCAGTGGCCCAAGCCACCTACGACTGGGTACTTTGCCTGGATGCAGACGAACGAGTAACGCCCGAGCTGGAGCGCACTATTCGAGCGGTCATTCAACAAGCCGAACAGGGCCTTTTACCCAGCGATGTTGCCGGGTTTGAAATGCCCCGCTGCAACTTTTTTTTGGGTCGTTACCTTCGCCATGGTGAAGGCTACCCGGACTATTCACGCCGCTTGTTCAACCGAAAGATGGCCAACTGGAGCAATGACGCAGTCCATGAAAAAGTAGAAAGCAGCTCCTCAGGTGCCCGCTTTGAGAAGCTTGAAGGCGACTTGCTGCATGAATCTGCAGAAAGCCTTGAAAGCTACATGACCAAGCAAAACCGATACACCAGTATTCAGGCACACAGCTTGGCTGCGCGCGGAAAATGGCCAGGGCTTGGAAAACTGATGCTGTCGCCGGTAGTGCGGTTCATCAAGTTTTATTTGGTGAGAAAAGGCTTTCTGGATGGTTGGCCCGGGCTGGTTCACATTGCAATTGGGTGCTTCAACAGCTTCTTGAAATACGCCAAGACACGAGAGTTGATGCAGCAAAAACGTGAGCGCTGATTGTGGTGCGGCGTGCGGCGTGCGTGATACTAGTCAAGCAACTGACCCTGCGCAAGCCCCGTTTGCTTGAAGGCCCAAAGGAAAAGAGTCACCCCTTGCTTTGGGAACCGGAGGACCAACTCGCGCTGCGCACTCAAACAGGTCCATCCGGGGCCCTTCGGACCATCCCAAAGCGGCGAGTTGACGAAGTATGTGGTCCTTCTTGAATCGCAAACTGCGGCTTGCGCAGGGTCAGGTGCTTTCACTGAGATGACATGCCCGCACAGCGTTGCGACGCGGGATTATCGCTGATACATCGCCGATGCAGCACAAGCTTGCATGTCGCTTGCGCTAGAAGAATTCCTACCCAGCTGAGTGTGCCCAACATTCACGTCTCGTCCGCCGTTTCCTCATCTGAAATGGATTAGACGCGAAGCGGCTCCGCAAGGCGCCATTGCGCTTGCGGCATCCATTGCAGATGGGAGAAGAAACGGCCACAGCCGCGCACATCACCTTGGGCGAGGCGGTTGGGCAAGCTTGGCTAGGTGGGAATTCTTCAGCACGCGCCCGCATCCAGGCGCAGCGTTGAATCAAGGTGCTGCCGCCAGAGCCCAAGCCCTGGCAGCACCGAACTCCGGATCAGTGACCCAGAATTTTCGAGAGAAACAACTGCGCACGCTCCGAGCGTGGTGTACCAAAAAAGTCTTCTTTGGTGCAGTCTTCAACAATATTGCCTTGGTCCATGAAAATAACCCGGTCTGCAACCTTGCGAGCAAAACCCATTTCATGGGTTACGCACATCATGGTCATGCCTTCTTGGGCCAATTCCACCATCACATCCAGCACCTCGTTCACCATTTCAGGATCGAGCGCTGAGGTGGGTTCATCAAACAACATGCAAATTGGGTCCATCGACAAAGCGCGTGCAATCGCAACGCGCTGTTGCTGACCACCCGACAATTGTCCGGGAAACTTTTCCGCCTGCGCTTTCAAACCTACACGGTCCAATAAACCCAAACCTTTGGCAACAGCCTCTTCTTTTGAGCGCCCCAACACCTTGATTTGCGCCAAGGTCAGGTTCTCGGTGATGGTCAAGTGCGGGAACAGTTCAAAGTTCTGAAACACCATGCCCACGCGTGAACGCAACTTGGGCAGATCAGTGCCTTTGGCACCCACCGAGACACCATCTACCGTGATGGTGCCTTCCTGAAAAGGCTCCAGCATGTTCACGGTTTTAATCAAGGTTGACTTGCCCGAACCGGAGGGGCCACACACCACCACCACTTCCCCTTTTTTAACAGAGGTTGTGCAATTGGTGAGCACCTTGAAACTGCCGTACCACTTACTTACTTTATTGATTTCAATCACAGTGCTCTCCTGTTATCGAATGATTTGAGTTTTTTTCTGGAGCGCCTTGACCAGCATGGACATGCTGAAACAGATCGCCAGATAAACCAAGGCCACGAAGGTGTACATTTCAACCAAGGCGCTGTCGCGCTGCGCAATTTTAGACGCGGCACCCAGGAAGTCGGTGACAGAAAGTACATACACCAATGATGTGTCTTGGAACAAAATAATGGTTTGGGTCAACAACACGGGAAGCATGTTGCGGAAAGCCTGTGGCAGCACAATTTTCGCCATGGTCAAGCGGTAATTCAAACCAAGTGCCTGCGCGGCAGCCACCTGCCCCTTCGGAATACTTTGAATACCAGCCCGCATGATTTCGCAGAAAAATGCGGCTTCAAACATAATGAAAGTGATGTAGGCAGACCGGTCGGGACCAATTTGCGGAGGCCGTTCGTACCCCATCACAGACTGCAAGACCACTGGCACCAGAAAATAGAACCAGAAGATCACCAGAATCAGGGGAATGGAACGCATCAGGTTCACGTAACCGGCTGCAATCATTGCCAAGGGCTTAATGCTGGACAAACGCGCCAGCGCCAAAAGCGTACCGAAGAAAATACCGCCCAAGCAGGCCACCACGGTAAGCTGCACCGTGTAAGTCAAACCCTGCATGAGATAAGGCAATGAAGTGCTGATTGCACTGAAGTCGAAGTCGTTCATTATTTACCTCCCGTGATGTAACCGGGCACAGCAGTTCGGCGCTCGACCAAAGCCATGACTCGATTCACCGTCATTGCCACAATCACGTACAACACAGTGGCAGCAATGTAGGCTTCAAAAAACGCAAAGGTGACTTCACCCATTTCACGGGTTCTGAAGGTGAGTTCAGTCAGGCCAATGGTTAATGCCACCGATGAGTTTTTAATCAGGTTCATCGCCTCGGAGGTCATGGGCGGGACGATGATTCGGTAGGCCATTGGCAACAACACGAAGCGATAGGTTTGCCCTTCGGTCAAGCCCAAAGCGTAACCCGCAGCACGTTGCCCGCGCGACAGCGACAAGATGCCCGACTTGACCTGCTCGGCAACCCGGGACGCGGTAAACAAGCCAAGGCAAACCACAGAGGCCAGGAATTGCACGAAGGTGGGGTCTTGCTCAATCGACCATTCTTTCAGGGCCGGAATGAATTCTGGCACCACAAAATACCAGAGAAAAAATTGGACAATCAGTGGGATGTTGCGGAAAATTTCCACATACGCATTGCCCAGAAACGCCAAAGGTTTGCTGGAGGCTGTGCGCAAAACACCCATCAAAGAACCCACAGTGAAGGCAATGACGCCTGCAACTGCGGATGTGGCAAGGGTCCACAGCAGGCCGGAAAACAACATTTCCCACCAAACCAGGGTTTCACCTTCCACAATCGGCTGAAAAAACAACAGCCAATTCAGGTCGCTATTCATTTTGGATACTCCCGAGTCAATATTCTCGGCCAATACAAGTAAAAGGCCGGCTCACGTTTAAAACGCACAGCCGGCCCGTGACTAACTAGGGCTGTTTATTTAACGCCTTTGTCGTTTGGATTCGCAAATGCTTCCTTCAACAGCGGAGACATCGGGAAATTCAAGTTCACGTCCTTGGGTGGAATTTTGCTCATGAACCACTTGGTGTACAGCTTCTCAGCTTCGCCAGACTTGATCATGCTGTTCACGGTTTCATCCAGCAAAGCCTTGAACTGGGGATCGTCCTTGCGCAGCATGATGCCGTAGGGTTCTGTGCGCAAAATTTCTGGCAGGAACATGAACTCATCCGGGTTCTTGCTTTGAGCAACCAAACCAGCAATCAGGATGTCATCCATCACAAAAGCCTTGGCACGGTCATTGGCCACCAACAAGAAGCTTTCAGCATGGTCTTTGCCGTAAATTTCCTTGAAGTTGATGTTTGCGCCCTTTTCGTTTTGCTTGATCAACTGAACTGACGTGGTGCCAGAAGTTGTTGCAATGGGCTGTCCATCCAGATCGGCCAGTGACTTGATGCCACTGCTTTTCTTCACAACCACTTTTACGCTGGTAATGAAAGTGCTGTTTGCGAAAGAAACCTGTTCCTGACGAGCCACGGAATTGGTTGTAGAGCCACATTCCATGTCGATGGTGCCGTTTTGCAGCAGCGGAATGCGGTTTGCAGAAGTAACCGGTTGCAATTGCACATTCAGATTTGGCATTTTCAACTTGGCTTTGACTGCATCAACAACCTTGTTACACATGTCCATGTGGTAGCCGATAGGCTTCTGGTTGTTGTCCAGGTATGAAAATGGAACAGAGGACTCACGGTAACCCACCACGATGGTTTTGGTTTCGGTAATCTTTTTCAAAGTACCCGTGAGATCTTGGGCAACTGCGGGCTGAACAGCGGCTACACTGGCCACGGCCAACGCTGCTGCGAGGAGATTCCTTTTCATTTTTGCTCCTTGAATGAAAAAATTAAGCACGAATTGTGCATACACCCTACGCCATGCGAACCAGGTTCGTGGCGGTACTAAAGTTTTATTCTCCGAGGACGGGTGAGAACCTCGGGTCTGAGTATTTCATTCAACTGCTGCTCTGACAGTAAGCCTTTTTCGAGAACAAGCTCGGAAACCTTCCGGCCGGTTTTCAATGCAGTTTTTGCAATCTCAGATGCTTGATCATAGCCTATGTAAGGGTTCAGTGAGGTGGCCAAACTGGCTGATTCCTCGACCCTTTGACGCAAAAGTGACTCATTTGCGGTAATCCCTAATACGCAATTTTTCGTCAGCGTTTTACAAGCGGCGGTTAAGTGATAAATACTCTTGAACAGGCTCCATGCAATGATGGGCTCAAATGCATTCAATTGCAGTTGTCCGGCCTCGGCTGCCATGGTCACGGTGACGTCGTTTCCGATCACCTCAAACGCGACCTGGTTGACCACTTCGGGGATCACCGGGTTCACCTTGCCAGGCATGATGGACGAACCCGCAGCGCGTGGCGGCAGGTTGATTTCGTTCAGGCCGGCTTGGGGACCTGACGACAACAGACGTAAATCGTTGCACATTTTGGACAACTTCACGGCCACCCGCTTGAGCACCCCGGAAAGTTGAACAAATGAGCCCGTGTCCTGGGTAGCCTCTACAAGGTCTGCGGCAGTAACCAAGCCCAGCTGGGTGATTTCTTCCAGATAATGGCGGGCGCGGGCGGCATATTCCGGGTCGGTGTTGATGCCGGTGCCAATGGCTGTGGCACCCAGATTGATTTCAGAAATCAAGCTGGTCGCCTCGCGCAGGCGTGCCATGTCTTCGCCCAACATGACCGAGAAGGTTGCAAACTCCTGCCCCAGGGTCATGGGCACGGCATCCTGCAACTGGGTGCGGCCGATTTTCAGGATTTTCCGGAATTCAAAGGCTTTTTCGCCGAAAGCCTCTTTGAGTTCTTCCATCGCGACCAACAGGCCCGAGATGGCGTTGATCAGACCGATTTTTACCGCAGTTGGGTACACATCGTTGGTGCTTTGCGAGGCATTGACATGCTCGATTGGGTGCACCATTTTGTAATCGCCTTTTTTGCCGCCCAGAATTTCAATGGCACGGTTGGCAATCACCTCGTTGGCATTCATGTTGGTCGAAGTGCCAGCCCCGCCCTGAATGACGTCTACCACGAACTGATCATGAAGTTTGCCGGTTCGAATTTCCTTGCAAGCCTGGGTGATGGCTTTGGCCAAATCGTGGGGAACAGTGTCCAGGTCTGCATTGGCCTTGGTAGCAGCCCATTTGACCGCAGCCAGTGCATTGATAAGTTCGGGGGCGTTGTAAAGCGGAAAACCAGTAATTTGGTAATTGTCGAGGGCGCGGCTGGTGTGCACTCCCCAGTAGGCCTCAGCGGGAATCTTCTTTTCTCCAAGAAGATCTTTTTCCACGCGATGCTCTGAGTGCTGCTTGACCATGTCATCCCCTGATGAATTTTGAATGTGGGCCATGCTAAATCTTTAGTGGCCGGCACTCCAATACTTAATCAGCATTAAACCATGCAATTCCCGCATATCCAAAGAAACCCTAATAAGGGTTATCCACAGAGGGGGATTAGTCTGGCCAATAATGCCAAATCAAATCCACCTGCTCGTGGGCAACCGAGTTTTCAGTTGGACGATGCGTGCGGCGATACAGGCGAACTTCCATGTCGGTGAAATAGGGTCCGGGAATTTTGCAAAGACCAGAACCCGTGGCCACGGCGCTTTCCGGCAACCACGCCACGCCCAAACCAGCCTCGCACATCGATTTCAAGCTTTCCGACATATCCGTTTCAAACAGCGACTTTTTCAGGAACAGCGGGCCCGACTCCATGGCAATGTCAGTCATTTTCGACAGGTAAGCATGTTTGGAATACGAGAGGTAAGGCACGGGCAAAGGGGCCAATGGGTCTAGCGAGTAAATTGGGCTGCCATCGGCCTTCGCCGCACTGTAGGGCGCAAACCGTTCCGTGCCCAGCACCCGCACTTCAAACTTGCTGGGGTCGAGTTCAATGGGTTCCCGGCTGTGGTGGTAGCACACCAGAAAGTCACTTGCGCCATCGGTGAAGTACAGCACCGCATCGTGCACATTGCTGGCAGTGAGCTGAAAACTCAGGTCGGGCAGGCGATCGGCAAGCTTGGCTTTCAAACTGCGCACCCAATGTGGCGCTTTGCTGCAGGCCAAAGTGTGCGGCACCACCAACCGGATGGGTTGGCGACTTTGCAAACTACCACCTCGAACAATGGTGCGGGCCTGGCGGATCTGCTCCAGCATGGTGAGCGCCTGCTCGTAAAACACCTCGCCTTGCGGACTCAAGCGTGTGGGGTAGGAACCCCGGTCAATCAATTCGCAGCCCAGCCAACCTTCAAGCGCCTGAATTCGGCGCGAGAAAGCAGGCTGGGTTACGCACCGCAAGTTGGCCGCTTTTGAGAAGTTCTTGGTTTGGGCCAGCGTGATGAAATCTTCAAGCCATTTGGTTTCCATGGGCAGACGCGTTGGGTTGACTGTGCTGTTGAATCAGCCACATTCGGGCGTATTCACCATTCTTGTCAAGTAGTGATTCATGGCTGCCACTTTCGATCACCTCACCCTGACTAATCACCAGAATTTGGTGAGCATGCACCACCGTGCTTAAACGGTGGGCAATAATCAAGGTCGTGCGGTTGCGGGACAGCATTTGCAGTTCTTGCTGAATGGCGCGTTCTGATTTGGAATCCAGCGCTGAAGTGGCCTCGTCGAAAATAAGAATCGCCGGGTTTTTCAAGATGGTGCGGGCAATGGCCACGCGCTGCTTCTCTCCCCCAGAAAGCTTGAGCCCACGCTCGCCCACTTGGGTTTTATAGCCATCGGGCTGATTCACGATGAATTCGTGAATGTGCGCGGCCTTGGCTGCGGCCTCAATTTCCGCCTGTGTTGCATCAGGCCTGCCGTAGGCAATGTTGTAGGCAATGGTGTCGTTGAACAGCACGGTGTCTTGAGGAACAATGCCAATATTTTTACGCAATGAGGTTTGTGCCACCTCCCGAATGTCTTGCCCGTCAATGAGAATCGCCCCGTCGGTGACTTCGTAGAAACGATATAGCAAGCGCGACAAGGTAGATTTGCCTGCACCGCTGTGCCCGACCACTGCCACAGTGTGGCCAGCCGGTACGGTGAACGACATGTTTTTAAGCACTGTACGGCGCTCGTCATACCCAAAGTTCACGTTGCGAAATTCTATGGCACCGCCCCTCACCTGGAGCTCGGGGGCATTGGGCTTGTCTTTCACTTCAAGGTTTTCATCCATCAAGCCAAACATGCGCTCAATGTCGGCCAAAGCTTGCTTGATTTCCCGGTAAATGACACCCAAAAAATTCAGAGGAATATACAACTGAATCATGAAGGCGTTCACCAGCACCAAATCACCCAGGGTCATTGATCCGTCCAGCACACCGGCGGTTGCGCGCCACAACACCAGCGTGACTGCAATGGCGATGATTGCGCTTTGCCCGGTGTTCAACAGGGTGAGGGATTTTTGTGAACGAATGGCAGCCTCTTGCCAGGCCGCCATGCTTTTGTTGTACCGCTCGGACTCAAAACGCTCGTTGCCGAAATACTTCACGGTTTCATAGTTGATCAGCGAGTCGACCGCCCGCACATTGGCTTTGGAGTCGAGGTCATTCATGGTGCGGCGAAAATGCAGGCGCCACTCTGTGATTTTTACGGTGAAGAAAATGTACAAGGTCAGTGCCACCGCAGTGATGACCGAGAACCAGATGTCGTAGTTGATGAACAAATAGCCCACCACCAGCACAATCTCAATGAGCGTGGGCAAAATGCTATACAGGGTATAGCTGACGAGACTTGAAATGGCCCGGGAACCCCGTTCGATGTCACGAGTAACCCCACCCGTTTGCCGATTCAAATGAAACCGCAGCGACAGTGCGTGCAGGTAATCGAATACCTGAATGGCAATGGCCCGGACTGCATTTTGGGTGACCCGGGCAAACAGGAATTCGCGCAGTTCGGTGAACACTGTGGTGGACAGGCGCAACAAGCCGTAAGCCACCAACAACACCATTGGCATGGAGGCGGCAGCCAGCAAGGCGTTGCTTTGCAAAAGTGGCGTTAGCTCGTCAATGATTTCCTTGAGCACCAAAGGCACGCCCATGTTGGCGACTTTGGCGAGCACCAAACAGGCAATGGCGAAAACAACCCGCCACTTGTATTCCCACAGGTAGGGCAAAAGCTGGGCGATGGTACCCCAGTCGCTTCGTTTTCGGGGTCTTGGCGGGGCGGATTCCACCGGTGCGGTTCTGCGCATGCGATACTTCTCGGTACAAAAAAAGAGGCGATGGAGGCAATGCTACCACCCGCCTTGCCAAACGAGTTGCATACCAAGCAGGAGACAAAAGCAAATGGCAAGTATTCAAAACAAAGTGATCGTAATTACCGGTGCATCCGAGGGCATTGGCGCCGCATTGGCCATCAAGCTGGCCCCGGGCAACAAACTGGTGCTGGCAGCCCGTCGACTTGAAAAGCTGCAAGAGGTTGGACAGCAGGTTGAGGCGGCTGGCGGGCAGGTGCACTGTGTGGCCTGTGACGTGATGGAACAGGCTCAGTGCGAGAACCTGGTGGAAGAATCGGTGAAAGCCTTTGGCGGCATTGACATGATTGTGAACAATGCCGGCGTTTCAATGCACGCCTGGTTTGAGGACATCACCGACTTGGGTACCTTCGAACGGTTGTTCCGCGTGAACGTGATGAGCATGGTGTGGATTACCCACAAGGCCCTGCCCCACATTAAAAAGTCCAAAGGCCTGATTGTCGGCGTTTCCAGCCTGGCTGGTAAAACCGGCGTGCCCGCCCGTACCACCTACTGCACCAGCAAGTTTGCGATGAGTGGTTTTATGGAAGCGCTGCGCATTGAATTAATGGGCACAGGCGTGGATGTGTGTGCCATTTTCCCGGGTGTGGTGGATACGGAAATTCGCCGCAATGGCTTGAACCCCAATGGCGAGCGGGCTGGTGTCTCTGGCCTTCGCGAGAAAGGCGCCATGACGGTTGAGCAATGTGTGAATGAAATTGTGGATGCCATGGCCGAGCGCAAGCGAGAATGGGTCATGACAGCCAAAGGTCGCTTGGGCCTGAAGCTAAAACCCTTTGTGCCAGCCGTGATCGACAAAATGGCCAAAGATGCCCTGGACGATGAACACGGTGGCAAAAAATCAGCCTGACAGGCTGCAATACACCCAGGTTCAGGCGCTGAACAACACCACCGCCTGAACCACCACCGCCAAAATGCTCAATGCCAAAACAACGCCCAGCACGGTAACCGCTTTGCGATTGGATTCGATTTGCGCAACCAATTGCGTATTTTGACTGGCCAACTCTTTGATGACCCCGGCAGACTGAACCACCTGAGCCTGCAAATCTGTGATTGTTTGCTCAGCCGAATGCAGGCGATGTTCCAGCTTTTCGACGGCAGCCATATCCGTGGCCAACATCACATCGGTCACGTCGCTGTCGGTTTCACCATCAACCCGCTTTTTGGACACGCTGTTCCACAGCTTGACCGCACCATCGGCCACCTTGGGCGCATTTTTAATCACTTCGCCCCAAGGCACCATTTGCAACACTGTTACCCAACCTGCAGCCATCGCTTCCTCAACTCATGGACTCAATAAAACCCCATTATCGTCTGTTTCATGAGATGGGGTTGGAAGCATGCACCTAGAATGAAATGCAGACTCTAGGTGCTCAGCGTTACAATCGAAAGTTAAACCAACAACAAAGCACCTGCACATGAGCACACCCAAACCCATTTTGTTACCTGTCGACCGTGAACCCGTGATTCGGGTCATTCCCATGCCCAGAGACTCCAACGCGTCGGGCGACGTGTTTGGCGGCTGGATTATGGCGCAAGTGGATCTGGCTGGTTCGGTACCAGCAACAGCCCACGCCAAAGGCCGAATTGTGACCGTGGCGGTGAACGAGTTTATTTTTAAGGAACCAGTGTTTGTTGGTGATTTGTGCAGCTTTTATGCCGAAGTGGTAAAGGTGGGCAGAACCTCCATGCAAATTTACGTGGAGGTGTTTGCGCAACGCCGCTTGAAACCCGACGATGTGGCCAAGGTAACTGAGGCCTATGTAACCTATGTGGCTGTAGACGAGAACCGGAATTCCCGCCCAGTGGACCCGCTTAAATAAAATATTCGCTTCAGAAGTGTGAGAGGTCTTGTTGATGCATTTCGAATGCGAACTCGACTTCGTTCACATGCTGCCAGGAACTTTGGCCCTTGGCCTGCTTGCGCGACAATTCAATTCGGTAGTCATATCGATCAGGGCGATACAGACCTTTGAGCACTTGCACGGGCCTGCCATTTTCATCGTAAGCCACCCGTGAAATAGCCAGCAACGGCGCACCCACCGGCACGCCCAAGGCATAGGCTACCGAAGCATCGGCAAGCCTTGCAGAAATGGTTTGGCGGGCTTTGGCCACCTTCACCCCTGCTTCTTCAAGCAGCACCAAAATTGGAAACTCGCGTAGGCGTCGGCGACAAATGCGTCCCGACAAATCCTGTGGAATAAAGCTGGTCAGGTGCGCCACTGGTTGCCCGTCAAGCTGACGAATGCGAATCAGTTTTTCGACGATGGCATCGCTGGGCAAATGCAAGAGCGTTGCAATGTCGGGCGGTGGCAAAATACGTTTGGACGTGATGAGTTGCAAATCGGACGAATCACCACTGGCCTGCAAACGCATGGCCGAAGCGCTCAACAACTGGCTTTGCCCCACCGACGAGTTGCGTGACTCGGTGCGCGGTTTTACGAATGTACCCTTGCCACGCCCCCTTGCGACCAAGCCTTCTTTGACAAGGTCTTGCAGTGCACGACGCATGGTGACGCGTGACACATTGAACTGCTCGGCCAGCACCAGCTCACCTGGCAAAGGCTTGGTGTCGTAGTGACCCTCAATAATGCGTTCACGCAGTATCAGGTAAATTTGGTGGTAAAGGGGAACGACTTGATTCGGGTCTAATTTGCTGTCACCGAAATTCGATTCTTCTGGGGATGCGGCGGGAAACTGACTGTCCATTCGTACTGTCCAAATGCTACTGGGCTACGACATGGATAATACAACACAATGCAACACAATTCATACTGAATAAGTGTGCGAAATAAACAAGGGCCATTGAAACAACGCTTCAATGGCCCCTGGTCAGAATGCGTCTGCGTAAGACTTATTCTTCGTGGAATGCCTCTTCCCGCTTCTTGCGAATAGAAGGCATGAACACCACGATCAAGGCAATGGCTGCAATGGCCAGCATGGTTGCACTGATTGGACGCGTAACCAGCACTGAGAAATCACCACGCGAGAGCAACAAAGCCCTGCGCAGGTACTCTTCCATCATTGGGCCCAGAATAAAGCCCAACAGCAAAGGCGCAGGCTCGCACTTCAATTTAGAGAAGATGTAACCCAACACACCGAAGCCTGCCAACAAGTAGATATCGAATACCTTATTGCCCAAGCTGAACGCACCAATACAACAAAATACCAAAATGGCCGGATACAGGAAATGATAAGGCACCGAGATCATTTTGACCCAGATACCAATGAGCGGCAGATTCAGAACCACCAGAAACAGGTTACCGATCCACATGGAAACGATGATGCCCCAGAACAAAGCAGGCTGCTCGGTCATGACCGCTGGACCTGGTGTAATCCCTTGAATGATCATGGCGCCGATCATCAAAGCCATGACCGGGTTGGACGGTATACCCAAGGTTAGCAAGGGGATGAACGAGGTTTGAGCGCCTGCATTGTTGGCTGACTCGGGACCAGCAACACCTTCGATTGCACCCTTGCCAAACTGCTCGGGTGTTTTCGAGATTTTTTTCTCGATGGAGTAAGAAGCAAACGAAGCCAGCATGGCACCGCCACCGGGCAAAATGCCCAGCAATGAACCTAGACCCGTACCGCGCACAATCGGCATGGCCATACGCTTAAAGTCTTCTTTGTTGGGCATCAGGCCCTGAACCTTGCTCACCATGGCAGAGCGTAAGTGTTCTTCTTCGAGGTTCTTGATGATTTCGCCCAAGCCAAACATGCCCATGGCCAAAATCACAAAGTTAATGCCCTCAGCCATGTAAGGAGTGTCGAAGGTGTAGCGCTCCAAGCCTGAATTCACATCGGTGCCTGCCATGCCCAGGAGCAAACCCAGCACGATCATGCCAAACGCCTGCAACAAGGAACCGCTGGCCAACACCACCGAGGCGACCAAACCAACCACCATCAACGAGAAATATTCGGCAGCACCAAACTGCAAAGCGATGTCTGCCAAAGGAGGCGCAAACAAGGCCAGCAATACGGTTGCGAAAGTACCTGCCACGAAAGAGCCAATTGCCGCTGTGGCAAGGGCCTTGCCCGCCTTGCCCTGCTTAGCCATTTGATAACCATCAAGCGCTGTAACCACCGAGGATGATTCACCAGGCAAGTTGACGAGGATAGCCGTGGTTGACCCACCATACTGAGCGCCGTAATAAATACCGGACAACATGATGAGAGACGACACTGGCGGCAGGCCGAAAGTGATTGGCAACAACATGGCAATGGTAGCGGTGGGGCCCAAACCGGGCAACACGCCAATTGCAGTACCTAAAAACACACCAATCAAGCAAAAAAACAAATTATTCAGTGTGAATGCTGTTTCAAGGCCGATAGACAGATTACCAAGAAGTTCCATGATTACATTCCAAACCAAGACCCGAAGATGGGCAGCGGAATACCCAGACCTTTGACGAAAAGCAGGCTGCAGAACACAGCAGAACACACTGCAATCACAAGGGTTAACTTCCAGTTGAAAAATTTACTTGCAGCGGCAGAAATACCAAATACAAGCATGACAGCGATCGCAAACCCCGCACCTTCAACCACCAAAGCAAACACAAGGATTGAGACGGTGACGTACAGAATTTTCGACAGCGGGAACCCTGTTAAAGGCTCGCCCTCGACAACAAAAGAACGAATCAGCGAAAGGGACCCAATGAAAATGAGCAGACCGCTCAATACCTTGGGAAAATAGCCCGGGCCCATACTGACTGCAGTACCCATTTCATAATCAGCGGCCATATATAAGGCTGCTGCACCGATAATCAGGTACAGCAGCCCGGCCCAAAAGTCTCGTAAATCTTTTGGCATTTTAGATCTCTGTTATAGATCAGTCAGCGTACTGACCAGCTTTGTCGATAATTGGCTTCCAACGTGCAATTTCAGCATCCAGGTGCTTGCGCAAGGCGGCTGGTGTGGCTTGGTCTTGAGGCACTGGCTCGGTGCCCAATTCAGCAAAACGCGAAATCACTGCTGGGTCTTTCAAGGCTGTTTGCAGAGACTTGCTCAGGCGATCAATGATGGGCTTGGGTGTGCCTTTGGGGGCATACAAACCGTGCCAAACACCCACTTCAAAACCAGGCAAACCAGCCTTGTCCAATGTTGGCAGATCAGGCAGAGAGGCCACTGGCTTTTTGGTGGTCACGGCGTAGGCCTTGATTTTTCCGCCTTTGATTTGGCTGGTGGTGTTGGTGGTTTGGTCACACATGAAGTCGACCTGACCGCCCAACAAATCGTTCATGGCTGGGCCAGTGCCTTTGTAAGGAACCGTTGTAAGGTCTACACCCACAGCTGTCTGGAACAACATGCCGCACAGGTGCGAAGCTGAACCAATACCTGCATTGGCGTAAGTCACTTTGTCTTTGTTGGTTTTGATGTAGGCCAGCAATTCCTGCATGTTTTTGGCAGGCATATTGCCACGGGCCACGATGGTCATGGGTACATCGGTTACCAGGCCAATGGTTTCAAAGTCGGTTGATGCGTTGTACGACAGCTTGCGATACAAGGAAGGCGCAGTGGACTGACCAATGTGGTGAAGGAAAATGTTGTAGCCATCGGGTGCAGAACGGGCCGCCTTGCCAGCAGCCAGGGTGCCGCCTGCACCGCCGAGGTTTTCAACAATCACTTGTTGGCCCAGGTCTTTGGACATGGACTGTGCAATCAAACGACCCACCGTGTCAGTTGGGCCACCCGCTGCAAATGGGATCAGCATGGTGATGACTTTGGACGGGTAAGCATCTTGGGCTTGCACGGAACCCACCAAGCCCAACAGGGCAACTGCCAATACGGATTTAATCGATTTCTTCACGGAACTCTCCTTGTGATTTGTATCAGAATGTCAACTGCGAAAGCTGTTTTTCTTATTGAATTTCCACACATATTTGCGCAGGTGGATGGAGTATCAGCATGCCCGTGATGCGCAGCAATTGTGGTTTTCCATATACGCAGAAACCACAGCATGAGCCATTCGGAGAGAAGTTCAAATCAAAAAATACTGCGCGACAAAGCTTAAAAAAAAGTTAGCTTAAGAAAATTAACTAAATTACAGTGAAAAATGAGTAAATACCTTTTTTTCAAGAAAAATAATTTATAAATCGATATTAATTGAAAGGGTAATTCAATCACCTAGCCAGCAAAAAACGGATAAAAAAATCGACTAATGCGCTCAGTGAGCGGCCATTATTTTTTTGTTTGAGTACTCAACCAGTCGTTCAAGGCGGTTGCAACCACCTGATTAATGCCTTGATCTGTACCTACCGCGTATTCACGCAGGCGACTTACCAAATCGGCAGGTAGACGGTAATTCACCGGAACCAGTTTGCTGGCGGGAATATCAGCAGCACGCTCACGTTTGTTGTTTTGCACTTTGGAGGCTTGACCGAAACGATCAGGAAGGCTTTCGGATTTCAGTGAACCGTCAAGTTTCTTGGCCATGTTTTTGGCCATGTCGGTGGATTTAAGCGCCATGGGGTTCCTGAGGAAAGGGGCAGATCGGGAACGAAGTATAGCGCCAAACCACGCCCCGAGGTGAGCCAACGATTAAGCCACTGTCAAGCCCGCTTGATCAAACGAATCAACATCAACAACACCACTGCGCCGACGGTTGCCACCACAATGCTTCCCAACAAACCACCGCCGCTGGAAACCCCCAGTGAATTGAACAGGAAACCACCCACAAAGGCGCCAATTACGCCAACCACCAGGTCGCCGATCAAACCGAAACCACCGCCCCGAACCAACTTTCCAGCCAACCAGCCGGCAACAATCCCAACCAGCAAAAAGACCAACAGACTCATTTTATTCTCCTAAAACGAATGGACGAAACGTGGAGACGTGACCAAATCGCCAGAACAAAGGTCGTTTTTTTCGTACTCGGCAACCAAGGCAGCGGCCTGATCAAAGTGCTCAGAAGCAACAAAAACATTGGCAAAACCGTTGGGGGAGAGGTCGCCGACAGCGCCCTGAAGAAAATGGCCGCCAACGTAAGTGGGTATTTCGCAGGCGTTCAGCATACCGGCAACGATATGCGCCTCGATAATGTTGCCCGCTTTATAAACAATTTCCATGTTGCCCCCTTGTTCAGCAAGACTAGCCGAAAACAAGGGAGCAGGTAAACACATCATGTGACTGAATGCTAACGGGCACTCACGCGAAGTACCTTGCCATCCGAGCTGTCGGTCAACAGGTAAATTGCACCATCGGGGCCTGTGCGAACATCCCTGAAACGCGCACCCACTTCTTTGAACAACACTTCTTCTTCAGACGCTTTGTTGCCTCTCAACACCACTCGACTGACCTGCTGGGCCTTCAGTGCACCCACCAGCAAGTTGCCTTTCCACTGGGGAAACATGTCGCCGTTGTAAACGGTGATGCCCGAGGGCGCGATGGACGGCACCCAGTAAATTGCGGGTTGTTGGGTACCCTCGTATTCTTTGTAGGGTGAAATTTGTGCACCGGTGTAGTCGATGCCGTAAGTGGCTTTGGGCCAGCCGTAATTGGTCCCGGGGGTAATAACGTTCACTTCGTCGCCACCACGCGGACCATGCTCATGAGCGATCAAGCGTTTGTTGGCGGCATCGTAGGCCAGGCCCTGAACGTTGCGATGACCGTAACTATAAATTTCAGGTTTGGCGCCCTGTTTGCCCACAAAGGGATTGTCTTTGGGCACAGAACCATCGGCATTGAGCCGAACAATTTTTCCAAGGTGATTCGACAAATTCTGCGCTTCTTCACGATAACTGTAACCGTCGCCCAGTGTCACGATCAGCGTGTTGTCGGGCAGCCACGCCATGCGCCCGCCATAATGGGCACTGCCTGATTTTGCCATCTGCGAACGGAAAATTTCTTTGACATTCGCAAGGCTGTTCTCGCCAAGCTTGGCGCTGGCCACACACAGATGGTTTGCACTGCGCGTGCCGCAGGCATAGCTGAGAAAAATTTGCTGACTTTGCGCAAAATCGTGGGAGGGCAAGACATCAAACAAACCCGCCTGGCCGCCATAAAATACCTTCGGAACACCAGCAATTGGGGCATTCACCAATTTGCCATCGGCGGCCACCAGGCGCAGCTGGCCAGGTTTCTCGGTGATCAATGCGCGGCCATCAGGTAAAAATGCAATGGACCAGGGACTGTCCAAACCATCGGCAAAAGTCTCGATTGTGTAGGGTTTGGCAGATTGGGCCTGGGCCTGGCCGGGTGGCAGCGCAACACTGGCAATCAGTAATGCAAGAATTGCTGGACTGGCCGACAGTTTGCGGGTCGACAGTTTGGCGAACAAGGCGCCCGAGACCGCCGCGGCTGCAAGCATGGAAAACATGCCCCCGACGGTGCGGGTGGATGAAATAAGTATTGGCATTGGTGCAATCATGTCGACCACTTTGAAAGTTACCCACAGACCCAGTGCAGCACCGAAAACACACCAAAAGGTACGCCATGCAGTGCCGGTGAAACGCGTGAACAGCAATGCGACGGCCTGAGATACCGCAAAACTGCACCCAAAGATGACTGCATAAACGGGCGAGAAGTTCCCGAGATCGTGCAGGGTGGTGTGAAGCCGTGTACTCCATGGAATGACAACCCCCAAGTTTTGCAATGCCTGCAAATTGACCTGTGACTGCACCAGGGTGCCCAGTAAGGAACCCAGCAATCAGACCAAAAGCCAAACCAGAAAAACCGAAAACCATTTGTTTGCGTGATTCATGAAAGCATGCCCAAGACGGCCGGCGCGTGCCGAACCTGATGTGTTAACACAATAATTCGATTGATTTATTCGGGTTGTCGCCCATATGAAATAGACTGCACCACGCCCCCCCGAAAGCGTACGGTGGCAATCAAATTACCCTGCCCCCTGTCGTACACCCACACTTCTACGGGCAGGCAAGGCACCAGCGATTGCGCAAACGGAGAGGGAACCGGTTGCAGGGTACCGGGAAAATACACTGGATCACAAAAAGTATCTTTCAAAGCGGGTTGCCCGCATTTGTAGAGCACAGAGACCCTGCTGTCGCCCTCATAGGCACTGCCCTGCGAACACCGCAAGGCCTCTGCTTTTGCCGGTGAAACCAGGCAAAACAGGGCAAACATTCCGATTGTGAGCAGTGCATGTTTCATGGTTCAACTGTCTCCTTCGTGAATTCGACAGCCTGGAAAAAACGAAAGTTCAGTGAATAGCGCAATCAACCGAGAAGGCTTAGCCGTAAACCGCTACCACCTGATAGCCCAGCGATGCCAGTTGACCATTCGGGGTCCACAGTTTGGCGCTTTGATTCACATAGCCGTCCGCACCGGCTTTGGTTTCCATGTCGATTTGAAACCAGCCTTCACTGTCGATATTGGCAGGAATGGGCGGCAATTCAAGCGACCAGCTTACCGAACTGGCCATGACAGGCCCTTTAAAGTGGCTAAGGCAAGGTGTGGGCGGGCCATCGCTGAGCATGACAATCAGCACTTCAGGGCTCAGGTTTTTGTCAGTGGCACGAATGTAAATGCCACTTTCCCAAAACGGGTTGCCCATGTAGGGAATGCTGCCAAGCGCCCAGCGCATTTCAACGTGCTGCAAAAAGTTGGGGGTAATTTTCGGAATGAAAGGCAATGGCGCAATGTCGTCCACTGGCTTGGGCAGCGGTTTGTGCTGAGGGCTAAGGACTGGCAATGCGGTTTCACGCGGGGCGCCAAACACACCCACCACCAAACCCGCCAAGGTTTCGTCGCTGTAAATTTCACATTGCACCTGACTGACACTTTTGCCCTGCCGGAGCAAACGCGTGCGGTACACCACATCACCGGCGGGCACAGGGCCCACAAAATTGGTTTGCAGCGCACGCAAGGGCATGTCGATACCCAGCGTATCGCGCATGGCAACCACGGCAAGTGCTGAGAGGAAGCCACCGAACATGGTGCGACCCTGCATCCAGTCCTCGGTGGCGGTGAACGTGACTGTATCGCCACTCAAACGGCGATTGGACAAAATTTCTGAAAGTGCAACGGTCATGCTGAGCCCTTGGTGCTTATTGGATTAGTTTTCGAACTGCTTGAAATTGGGGGCACGCTTTTCGCCAAATGCTTTGAATGCCTCTTGTGCCGGGGCTTGCGGAATCATGCTCATGAACAAGTGCCCTTCTTCGGCCATTTTTTCGGCCACAGCAGTTTTGTTGGCCGACTTCATCAAACGCTTGGTGGTCAACAGGCTTGTGAGTGGCAGGTCGAGCAGTTTTTTCACTTGCGCTTGCACATGTGCGTCCAGTGCCGCTGGTTCAAGCACATCGGAAACAATGCCGGTGTCGTAGGCTTTCAAGGCGGTGAAACTATCGCCCAGCAACAACAGTTCAGCCGCTTTCTGATAACCCGCAGAGATAGGCAGCAACAAGCTGGACGCCGCTTCCGGGCACAAGCCCAGTTTCACGAAAGGCATGGAAAATTTTGCGGTGCTTGCTGCATACACCAAATCACAGTGCAGCAATACGGTAGTGCCGATACCAATGGCCAAACCTTGCACCTGTGCTACCACAGGCTTGGGGAAGACAGAGATCATGCGAAGAAAACGAAACACCGGTGCGTCCAGATCGGTGGGTGGGGTGTTCAGAAAATCGCCCAGATCATTGCCCGCAGAAAAACAGCCTTCATGGCCTTTGAGCAACACCACTTTCACGCCACTGCTGTGCGTGGCATCGCGAAACGCGTCCGCCAGCGCGGTGTACATGGCATTGGTAAATGAGTTTTTGCGTTCTGGCCGATTGATGGTGATGGTCATCAAGCCATTGCTGATTTCTGTTTGAATGTCCACTGCCGTATTCCCTGTCTGTTTTTGTTGTAAAAACTCAAAAAAAACGGGTGAAGGTTTGCACCCACACCCGCTTTGATTTGCGCTGAAATTACACGCGTTCGAAGATGCCTGCTGCACCCATGCCGGTACCGATACACATGGTCACCATACCGTATTTCAGGTTGTGCCTGCGCAGTGCATGCACTACAGTGGCTGCGCGAATTGCACCGGTTGCACCCAGTGGGTGGCCCAAGGCGATTGCGCCGCCCATGGGGTTCACCTTGGCTGGGTCCAGTTCCAGGTCTTTCATCACAGCCAAGGATTGCGCGGCAAAGGCTTCGTTCAATTCAAACCAGTCGATGTCGCTGGCTTTCAGGCCAGCAGTTTTCAACACCGCAGGAATTGCTTCCTTGGGGCCAATACCCATGATTTCGGGGGGCACACCACGCACGGCAAAACCGCGCCACTTGGCCAGGGGAGTGAGGTTGTAGCGCTTCACGGCTTCTTCAGAAGCCAGAATCAAGGCACCAGCACCATCACTCATTTGCGAGCTGTTACCGGCGGTCACTGAGCCCTTGGCAGCGAATACAGGCTTGAGTTTGGTCAGCCCCTCAATCGAAGAGTCGGCACGGGGGCCTTCATCCAGCTTCACTTCTTTGGTGCTGGTTTTGATTTCGCCTGTTGACAAATCAGGCGTGGCTTTTACAACTGTGAACGGTGTAATTTCATCATTGAACTCGCCGGCCTGTTGAGCGGCGATTGCCTTTTTGTGGCTGTTCAAGGCGAATTCGTCTTGCGCGTCGCGGCTGATGCCCCACTGCTGGGCTACCTTTTCGGCGGTCATGCCCATGCCATACGCAATACCCAGGTTTTCATCTTTCTGGAAAATTGCGTTGTTGAAGCTGGGCTTGTTGCCGCTCATGGGCACCATGCTCATGCTTTCGGCGCCGGCTGCAATCATGACTTCGGCTTCGCCCATGGCAATGGCGTTGGCAGCCATTGACACAGCCGTAATACCAGACGCACAGAAGCGGTTGATCGTGACGCCACCCACAGTGTTGGGCAGACCTGCCAGCAACACAGCGATACGGGCCATGTTCATGCCCTGCTCGCCTTCGGGGAATGCACAACCCACGATCGCATCGTTGATTGAGGCTGGGTCGAGAGTTGGCACCTGGGCCATGGCGCTGGCAATGGCATGCACCAGCAGGTCATCGGGGCGGGTGTCTTTAAACACGCCACGGGGGGCCTTGCCGATTGGGGTGCGCGTTGCTGCGACAATGTAAACATCTTTACAAGTTTGAGCCATGTTTGCTCTCCTTAATTAGTTACGCACTGGCTTGCCGGTTTGCAGCATGCCCATGATTCGTTCTTGTGTCTTGGGGTTGTCGAGCAACTTCACGAAGTGCTTGCGTTCCAGGTTCAGGAACCACTCTTCATCCACCAAGGAGCCTGTTTCAATTTCGCCACCGCACACCACTTCGGCAATCACACAGCCCAAGTGGAAGTCGTAAGCAGAGATGAAACCACCGTCGCGCATGTTGACCAGCTGCGCCTTGATCGTGGCGTAGCCTGATTTGCCTGCGGCTGGCACACCCTTGATTTTGTGGGGTGGGCGATAGCCGCCGTCGAACATGGCGCGTGCGCGTGAAATGGCGACATACAACAGTTCATGGCTGTTGAAAACGATTGTGTCAGATTCCTTGATGAAGCCCAGGTCGCGACATTCCATGGCCGATGTGCCCACCTTGGCGGTTGCAGCGGTCATGAAGCCGTCTTTCAGGAAAGCCAATACATCGGCTGAACCCGCTTTTTGAGCTGCCAAGCCGGCGTTGACAGCGATTTCTTTCAAGCCACCGCCGCCGGGGATCAGGCCTACGCCCACTTCCACCAGGCCCATGTAGCTTTCCAGGTTGGCCACACGTGCAGCACAGTGAATTGCAAATTCGCAACCACCACCCAAAGCCAAGCCAGTTACAGCGGCCACAGTGGGAACCTGTGCGTATTTCAGCGCCGCAGTGCCTTTCTGGAATTCAGCCACCATGGGTTCGATGGCCTTGCCACCGCCCTGCATGAATGCGGGCAACATGGCTTGCAGGTCAGCACCTGCGGAGAAAGGCTCGTCCGGGCTCCACAACACCAAACCCTTGTAGCTTTTCTCGGCCAAGGCAATGGCTTCGTGGGTGCCAGTGATGACATCGGGGCCAATCGCGTGCATTTTCGTTTTGATCGACAAAATCAACACATCATCATGACCAGGTGCAGTCCAAATGCGAACTGCATCGTTTTCTTTGATCGTGGTGCCGCCGTTGTGACCCGTCACGGTTGTTTCGCCCAACACTTTGGCGCGGAAAATTTGACGCTGGTACACCGGCAAATCTTTGCGGGGTACGAATGAATTGCTTGCTGGGCTGAATGCGCCAGCGGTGCTGTACACGCCGCCGTTGTCTGCAACAGGGCCTTCAAATACCCAAGCTGGCAAAGGTGCGTTGCACAAGGCTTCGCCTGCATCGATGTCGGCCTTCACCCACTGGGCAACCTGCTTCCAGCCTGCGGCTTGCCAGGTTTCAAATGGACCTTCTGTCCAGCCATAACCCCAGCGCAGTGAGAAATCAACTTCACGTGCTGTGTCTGCGATGTCGTTCAGGTGAAATGCGATGTAATGGAATGCATCACGGAAAATCGCCCACAGGAATTTGGCCTGTGGATGCTCGGAAGCACGCAAAGCAGCCATGCGTTCGGCCACATTGCGGTTCTTCAAAATCTTCAGCACGGCTTCGTCGGCCTTGCCCTCAGACGCCACATAGCTGCTGGAGTTCGCATCGAACACCATGATCTGCTTGCCTTCTTTCTTGAAGAAACCACCTTTGGTTTTCTGGCCCAGTGCACCTTTCTCAACCAGTGTTTTCAACACGGCGGGTGTGGCATAGCTGGATGCAAACGGATCGTTGGGCAATGTGTTTTGCATGGTTGCAATCACGTGGCCCATGGTGTCCAGACCAACCACATCCGCAGTGCGGAAGGTGGCCGATTTTGCACGGCCCAGTTTGGAACCAGTCAGCTGGTCGACGATGTCGAATGGAATGCCGTACTTTTGCGCTTCAGCCATGGTGGCCAGCATGCCAGCCACGCCCACGCGGTTGGCCACGAAGTTGGGCGTGTCTTTGGCAGTAATAATTCCCTTGCCCAAGGTGGTGGTCAGGAAGGTTTCCAGATTGTCCAGAATGTCTTGGCGTGTGGTCGGCAGCGGAATCAGTTCGCACAGGTGCATGTAACGGGGTGGGTTGAAGAAGTGAACGCCACAGAAGCGGCTCTTCAGTTCTGCATCAAAACCTTCGCTCAGTTTGGAGATGCTCAAACCCGATGTGTTGGTTGCAAAAATAGCAGTGGCGTTGATGTGCGGTGCCACTTTTTTGTACAGGTCGTGTTTCCAGTCCATGCGCTCGGCAATGGCTTCGATCACCAAATCGCAGCCCTGCAGCAATTCCAGGTGCTCTTCGTAGTTGGCTGCTTGTACATATTGCGCAACGTCCTTCGCGCCAAACGGGGCAGGCTTCAGTTTCGTCAGGTTCAAGATGGCTTTGTCTACGATGCCGTTCTTGGGACCTTCTTTGGCGGGCAGATCAAACAGCACCACGGGCACTTTGGCATTGGCACAGTGGGCAGCAATTTGTGCGCCCATCACGCCAGCGCCGAGCACGGCGACTTTGCGAACGATGAAATTGGACACGCGTGTCTCCTTCGAGTTAATTGGATTCAACGCCCGCAACCACGTGTGGCTGCGGGGTACTACGGGACAGGATTTGTTAGAACAGGTCGGCTTCCATTTCCATCAGGCTGCTGGAACCCGCACGCGCCTTGCGAATCAGCATGGCGGTTTCAGGCAGCATTTTCTGGAAGTAGAAACGGGCTGTATGCAGTTTGGCGGTGTAGAACTTGTCGCCACTGGCTTGCTTTTCCAGCGCGATTTTTGCAGCTTTCGCAAAGAAGTAGCCGTAGAACAGGTGGCCCACAACACGCAGGTAATCCACGGCTGCAGCACCCACTTCATCTGGGTTTTGCATGGCCTTGCCACCAATTTCCATGGTCAGTTTGCTGACCTTGTCGCCCAAATCAGCCAGGGGTTCAATGAACTCTTTCATGGCTGGGTTGTTGGCTTCAGATTCGCACAAGGCGCGCACCATTTTGCCGAACTTCATCAGCTTGGCGCCACCGTCGCCCAGCACTTTACGACCCAGCAGGTCCAGTGACTGAATGGTGTTGGTGCCTTCGTAGATCATGTTGATGCGGCTGTCACGAACATACTGTTCCATGCCCCACTCAGCGATGTAACCGTGGCCGCCATACACTTGCATACAGTGTGATGTGGCTTCCCAAGCGTTGTCGGTGATGAAGGCTTTTACGATTGGCGTGGCCAGGGCAACCATGTCGGATGCTTCCTTGCAAACGGCTTCATCAGGGTGGTTCAGTTCTTTGTCCAGCTCCAGCGCGGTCCACATGCACAGTGCACGGCCACCTTCGGCGTATGCGCGAGTGGTGAGCAACATTTTCCGCACATCGGGGTGAACGATGATGGGGTCAGCAGGTTTGTCAGTGGCCTTGGGGCCAGTCAGCGAACGGCTTTGAATGCGATCCTTCGCATAAACAACAGCGTTTTGATAAGCCACTTCAGTTAAGCCCAGTGACTGCATGCCCACGCCCAGGCGGGCTGCGTTCATCATCACGAACATGGCGGCCAGGCCACGATGGGGTTGACCAATCAGCCAGCCGGTTGCGCCGTCCAGGTTCATTTGGCAAGTGGCGTTGCCATGAATACCCATTTTGTGTTCGATGGCGCCACAGAAAATCGGATTGCGCTCACCAATGGAACCGTCGGCATTCGGAATGAACTTGGGTACCAGGAACAAGGAAATGCCTTTGGTGCCCACAGGCGCATCAGGCAGTCGTGCCAACACCAGGTGAATGATGTTCTCGGCCATGTCGTGTTCGCCAGAGCTGATGAAGATTTTCGCGCCGGTAATTTTGTAGCTGCCATCGGCCTGTGGCTCAGCCTTGCTGCGCAACATGCCCAGGTCGGTGCCGCAGTGTGGTTCGGTCAGGCACATGGTGCCAGTCCATTCGCCGCTGGTCAGCTTGGGCAGGTACAGGTCCTTCTGTTCCTGGCTGCCGTGCTCGTGCAGGCAATCGTAGGCGCCGTGCGTCAGGCCGGGGTACATGGTCCAGGCCTGGTTGGCGCTGTTCATCATTTCGTAGAACGCCTGGTTCACGGTCACGGGCAGGCCTTGACCACCGTAGTTGGGGTCGCAGCTTAGCGAGGCCCAGCCAGCTTCCACAAACTGCTGGTAGGCTTCCTTGAAACCGGTTGGGGTTTTCAGGGAATGGTCGGCCTTGTTCAAAGTACAACCTTCCGAATCGCCCACAGCGTTCAGGGGTTGCAACACTTCCGCGCAGAATTTGCCGCCTTCTTCGATGATCTGATTCACCGTGTCTGCGTCAATTTCTTCAAAGGCGGGAATGCTTTTGAAAGTGGCTTCTGCGTTCAACATTTCGTGCAGTACGAATTGCATATCGCGGATCGGGGGCGTGTATTGGCTCATTGAAGTGTCTCCTGGTACTACTGGCTCAGAATTTCTGACTGGGTTTGCTGGTAATGCTGAATCATGCGCTCGAAGCCTTGGCTGGCCCGCTTCACAGACGAGGAATCGCCCATGAGGCGACCTTGCTGGTGGGCTGCCAGAATCAGGCCGACCATCTCGAAAACGAGTTGATCCGCATGGGCCTGATTGGCGGGTAAATGGTTTTCTTCGATGGCCTGTGCCGTGGCACGGTGCATTTCTTTTTGCCAGTCGCGATGCATTTTCACCAGGACATCGCGAACTGCCCCTGGCCTGTCATCGTATTCTGTCGCGCCTGAAATATAGATGCAACCACTGTCGATTTCCTTGCCGATCCGGTCAAGCCAGCGCATGAAAATTGCGCGCAAACGCGGCAATCCACGGGGCTCTTTCAGGCAGGGGAACAACACGGCATTGATGAATTGGGTTTCGTACTCTTGAAGGACGGCAATTTGAAGCTCTTCGCGCGAACCAAAGTGGGCAAACACACCACTTTTGCTCATGGTCATTTTTTCTGCAATGGAGCCAATGGTTAAACCCTCGAGCCCTTGCGTGGACGCGATTTCAAGCGCCGCCTCAACAATGGCGGCTCGGGTTTGTTCACCTTTGCGCATATAGAAAATAGACCGAACGTTCGTTTTTTTATGAGTGTACGCTATTTCTTCAGGAAAAAGGGAATGGACCAGGTTAGAGAAATTCTTCTAGGGCATCATGATCAGCAAATAATTATTCAAATTATTTGAACAATTACTGCAAAAAAGGTCACTCGATTTTTGGCAATTGAACGCGCATGATTCGCTCATCGATTCAGTGAATCGCAAACCCAATACGGAGAATTGAAATGACTACAGCAAACACAACACACGCAGGCACGAATGTGCTGGACAATGCCTTTAACTCATCCGCCTCAACCATTGCCCTGATTGGCCGGGTTCTACTGGCTGCCATGTTTGTTCTGGCGGGCTTCGACAAAATCGGTGGGTTCGAGGGCACCGCCGGGTACATCGGTTCTGTGGGTCTGCCTTTTCCAGAAGTACTTACTGTGCTGACCATTGCGGTTGAAATTGGCGCGGGGCTGGCTTTGATCGTCGGCTTCCAGGTAAGAATTGCAGCGTTGCTGCTGGCCGGCTTCACCCTGGCTGCCTCAGTGCTGTTTCACAACTACTGGGCCATGCCTGCTGAACAAGCCTATGTTCAGCAACTGATGTTCATGAAAAACGTCAGTGTGGCTGGTGGCCTGCTAATGATTGTGGCTTTGGGTGGCGGCACACTTGGCTTGAGCAAAGGCAAGTAAAAAGCAATCAGTGGGCAAATCAGCGGGCTGAACGGCCCGCTGTTCACACCACTGGAAATACTGCTTCGCCAGCCTGGGGATTCACTGCATAACCGCCCGTGAAAGCACCAAATGAAGGCAGTATGAGCTGATCGGTTTTCAGGTAGAAGCATGGCACTCGGGCTCGGCTTCTGCCTTTTCCGTTCAGCACCACGACTGGGTGCTCATGCCCGGCAAGCACCAAAGCATTTTGTACGGTTTGCGGGTGATGGCACAAAGCAAACCCACCCAGCATGAAAGGCTCCTCCACCACCGAAATGTTCAAACTTGCGGGCGGATCACCTGCCTTGCTGTCGTGATTGCCGCGAATCAACGTCATGGCCAGGTTTGTGTGCTGGGCACGCCAAGCCAGCAGTTTGCCAAGCAAGTCGGGGTTGTGCGCCATTTTTGCGTGCAACAAATCGCCCAGAAAATACACCGAAAGTGGATTGAATTCTGCAATGCATTCTGAGAGCTTATCCAGATTCTCTTGCGTGGTCCCGGCTGGCACAGGCACACCCAGGCTGCGAAAAGTTGCGGCTTTGCCCAAATGAACGTCGGCGACAAAAAGCGCCTTGTGTGCGGGTGAAAACGCCGTTTTGTGGCGCGACAGTTGAAGTGCGCCAAAAGGTGTTTCCATTGAATGTACTGAAGAGTTTGCTGACAACAAATGCACGGTGAAGATGACCTGAATTGTAATTTTGAAATCTGTTAAACCTGAGCAGCTTTCTCCAGCTCGGCCACCATTCTTGCCACACGATCGCTGAGCTTTTCCGTGCTGACGGTTTCGCGCAATCGCTCAATCAGCAAGGGAAACGCAAAAGGTGTTGGGCGATCAATCGACTTGAACACCAAAGTTTTGCGGTGAATTGCACAAAGCGCTGCCTCCATTCGTTTCAAATCAAGCTCTTGTTCAAGCGCCTCACGCTGGGCCTGGTCCAGCAACAAATTATTTTGATCGTGTTTTTTGAACACCTCAAAAAACAAACCGCTGGAGGCTTGTAACTGCTTTGCACTTTTTCCCGCCCCGGGGAAGCCTTGAAAAACCAACCCCGCAATTCTGGCGATTTCCCGGAAACGTCGCTGGGCGAGTTCAGAAGCGTTGAGACAAGCCAACACATCCTCAAAAAGATTCTCCGTTGAAAACAACGGGGCTTGCGCAAGGCTGCCCGCAATCCATTCATGCCAGTTCACGGGTTCCGCGCTCAATAGCTCAAACCCGTAATCGTTCATGGCAATTGAGAACGTACCCGGTTTGTGCCGCGAGGCACGCCAGGCCAGAAGACTGGCCAAACCAATGTGCACCGTGCGTCCTTCAAATGGATACACAAACAGGTGGTGACCTTCTTTGCTGTGCAGCGCTTCAATCAGCAAGTTGCCCGTATTGGGCAAAGCACTCCAGCGCATCTGCAAAGCCAACAAACTCTCAAGTGCCTGCAGCTCAGGCAAGGCGGTCTTTTTTCCAGAAGAAATAGCCTGATGTGCCAACTCCAGCATTTGCAGGGAGGCGTGAGCAAGTTCACTGCTCAAGGGCATTTTACCGCCCTGCCACTGCGGCACTGTCGCTTTTTTGCGGTTGGCTTTGCGCACATACGCGGTCATGTCACGCACCTTCACCAGTTCAAGCACGCGGCCTGCAAAACTGAAACAATCACCCGTTTTCAGGCGTGCAATAAACCCTTCCTCAATGGTGCCAAGGCGCCCGCCAGTCATCCACGCCACATGCATGGCGGCATCAGAAACAATGGTGCCCACCGACATGGCATGCCTGCGCGCAATGTCACGCCGCGGCACGCGGTAAATGCCTTCCTCATCGGCAGCTACCCTTTGATAGTCCGGATATGCCGCCAGGCTTTCGCCTCCCTTTTCTACAAAAGCCAGGGCCCAATCGAACTGGGAGCGGCTCAAATTTTCATACGCACTTGTGGTGCACACTTCGGCAAACAATTCATCGGGTTTAAATCCAGTGCCCATGGCCACAGTCACCAGGTGCTGCACCAACACGTCCAGTGGGGCCTGTGGGCTGAAACGCGATTCAATCTGTTTTTGCTGGGCAGCATGTCGGGCAGCAGCAGCCTCGACCAATTCAAGCGCATGGGTGGGCACCACGGTGATTCGGGAAGGCCTGCCGGGTGCGTGCCCGGAACGGCCTGCACGTTGAAGCAGACGGGCAACGCCCTTGGGCGAGCCAATTTGAATCACGCGTTCTACGGGTAAAAAATCCACGCCCAAATCAAGCGATGAAGTACACACCACCGCCTTCAGGCTGCCGTTTTTTAATCCTTGCTCAACCCAATCGCGCACGGTTTTATCGAGTGAGCCATGGTGCAAGGCCAGTAAACCGGCGTAGTCGGGCCGGGCTTCGAGCAAAGCCTGATACCAAATTTCTGCTTGGGAACGTGTGTTGGTGAACACGAGGGTGGATGCAGACTGGTCGATTTCTCGCGCCACAAACTCGAGCTGATTCAAGCCCAGATGCCCACCCCATGGAAAACGCTCAAAGGTGTCAGGAATCAAGCTGTCGATCATCAATTGCTTGGGCAACTTGCCCTGGACCAAAGTGCACTTGGCGTGGTTTTTAACAGGGTGTAGCAGCACATCCATGGCCACCGGCAAGTTACCCAAGGTGGCGCTTAAACCCCACACCTGCAAGCCCGGGTTAATGCGCGCCAGGCGTGCGATGGCCAACTGCAGTTGCACACCACGTTTGTTGCCGATCAGTTCATGCCATTCATCGACCACCAACACTTGCAGTTTGCTCAAGTTGGGCTGGCTGCTGGTGCGCGTGAACATCAGGGTCAGGCTTTCAGGCGTGGTGACCAATGCGAAAGGGGGTTTGCGCAAAATGGCTGCTCGCGCGGCTGAATCGGTGTCGCCGGTTTGCAAGGCCACATCGCAATCACCCACCAAGGCTGACAGCGATTGTTGCAAAGCCTTGGTGCTGTCAGCAGCCAAGGCGCGCATGGGTGTTATCCACATGACACGGGTTGCAGCGCCCCTTGGCGTGGGAAGTTGTGCCAGCCTAAGCAAGGCACCCAACCACACCGCCAGGGTTTTACCGGCACCAGTGGTGGCATGAAGCAAGCCGCTGTGGCCTTTTTGAAATGCCTTCCACACCTGCAATTGATACTCGAAAGGCTGCCAGCCTTGTGCGTCGAACCACTCCTGAAGATTGGCCAAGGTGAGTTCTGACAACGGCGGCCTATTCGCATGAAGAGCGACTTCGGGGGCTTGACCTACAATGGCTGGTGCCGAATTTACTGCCCTGTCGGCCGCTTTCTTTTTGCGGCGCAAGGCCTTGAGCTGTGTGCCCACATTGGGGCCTGGCGGAATGCCTCGAAATTCAGACATGGTTTACTGCATTGATGATCCGGTTCCCGATTGTGCCATGGTTAATGCAAACCCGGTTGGTGATCAGCCAGCAGCGTCAAGTTACCACCGATGGCTGCGGTGTTGACCGACAGCACCTGCTCACAAACCAGCCTGTAATCTGGATAAACGCCATTCTCATCGCCCAACACCAAAGGAATGATTGCTCCCGGGTGCTGTGCCAGACGATCACACACCCATTTCAAGATTTCTGTGTTTTCCGGGTGACAAATTACCAGGTTGATATTGCCAAGATCGATTTCAGACAACACCTCGGCATTCACGATTGAATGCGGGTTTCGGTCAGCATCTGCGAGTTCACAAACCGGCACATTCCCGGTGGCCAGCACTGCGTCAATTTGTTGTTCAAGCAAAGTAAGATCGCGTGCAGTGCACCAAACCCGGCCACGGGGTCGGCAACGGTAAAGGTTTTTTTCACCTGTGGGGCCGGGCAATTCTTGGTTCTGCATATTCTTAAGCTGAGGCAGGCGCATCAAGGTAGGCAAATAATGCGGGCCACCCGCTTTGGGGCCGGTTCCCGATTTGCCATGCCCACCAAATGGCTGGCTACCCACCACAGCACCTACCATGTTTCGGTTCACATACACGTTGCCCGCTTTCGTGGTGTTGTAAACCAGATCGATGGTGGATTGAATGCGGCTGTGAATGCCAAAAGTAAGGGCGTATCCGGTGGCATTCAATTCATGAAGCAAGGCAGGCAAGTGGTCGGCCTTGAAACGCAAGACATGCAGTACCGGGCCAAACACCTCTTGCTGCAGTTCATTCAAGTGCTGTAGTTCGATCAGGGCCGGTGCTACAAAGTGACCCGCGACGCAGGGATCTACGCGCTCCGCCCGGAACACAGGAAATCCATTTGCGTTCATGTTTTCAATGTGGGTATTCACTGCTTGCCATGCATCTTGATCAATCAGGGGTCCAAGATCGGTGGAAAAAAATGCAGGATCGCCCACTTGAAGCTCCTGCATTGCAGCTTTTAGCAGAGCGATGAGGCTGTCGGCGATGTCCTCTTGCACACACAGCACCCGCAGTGCCGAACAACGCTGCCCCGCACTTCCAAAAGCCGATTCAAGCGTATCCCCAACCACTTGTTCAAGCAATGCCGATGAGTCAACCACCATGGCATTTTGTCCGCCTGTTTCAGCAATCAGCAAGGCGGGGCTTTGCAAGCAGTCACGATTCAACAAACTGGCTTGAATATGCTTGGCCGCTGCATTTGAACCCGTAAACAAGACGGTATCCACTGCTGGATAACTGCATAGCCACGCACCCACTTCCCAGTCGCCATAGACCAGCTGCAACACCTCAACAGGCACGCCTGCCTTGTGCAACAGCTTTGCTGCATAACATGCAATGTGCGGCGTTTGCTCGGCGGGCTTGGCCACCACCACGTGCCCACTGGCCAGTGCACCCACCACCTGCCCCATAAAAATGGCCAAAGGAAAATTCCAGGGGCTGATGCACACCGTAAGGCGCGGTGTTGATTCGGGTTGCAATGCACGCAAGGTGGAAACCTGGGCTGCATAGTAGCGGCAAAAATCAACGGCTTCGCGCACTTCCATGTGGGCATTTGGGATGGTTTTTCTGGCTTCGTGAACCAGCAAGTTAATCAATTGAAGGTGATGACTCTCAAGCAGCTTCGCTGCTTGCAACAAGACAGCCGCCCAGTGTTCTGGCCCTTTCTCAAACCAGTCGCCACCCGTACTGCGTGATCGAAAAGCAACACCCAATGCGGATTGCACCTGCCCATGTGTGCTGTAAGCCAAGGGTTCCAAATCCTTAAAGGTTCCGCTACCCACGGCTTGATGCAGTTGCTGCAGAGTGCGTTTGCAATACAAATCAAGCCCGCTTGAGTTCAGGCGATTGGCACCAAACAAATTCGGTGCAGGTACGCAGGCTGGGTTGCTTTGAACACCATGCCTACGCAAGATGAGAACCGGGTGTTCCAGCAGTTCATTCACGTCTACATTCGGATCCACCATCTGGTTGACAAACGAAGTGTTGGCACCATTTTCCAGCAAACGGCGCACCAGGTAGGGAAGCAATGTTTGGTGAGTGCCCACAGGCGCATAAATCCTGGCACGGCTGTAAAGCCCCTCACCCATGCCGTGCAAACACTGCATCTCGAACTGCCGCACATTCAGTTGCTCGGTCATGTGCTGAACAGCGGCGTAGGTGTGGGCGTTGTGGGTGGCAAATTGTGGGTAAATGAAATTGGCATTGCGCAACATCAGCTCCGCGCAACACAGGTATGAAAGATCGGTGTGAACCTTCTGGGTAAACACCGGGAAATGTGCCAAACCCTGTATTTGGCAACGCTTGATTTCACTGTCCCAATATGCACCTTTGACCAATCGAACCTGGATAATCCGTTCACTGGCGCGTGCCAGTGCAGCAATAAACCGAACCACAGCTGTCGCTCGGGTTTGATAGGCCTGAACCGCCAGCCCAAGACCATTCCAGCGCTTTAATTCAGGCTCGAAGGCCAAGCGTGTGAACAGGTCGAGTGATAGTTCCAGACGCTCGCTTTCCTCTGCATCCACATTGAATGCAATGTTGTGCTGCCTGGCTGAAAGTGCCAGTGTGTACAGCCGCGGGTACAGGTCGGCTTGCACGCGTTGTTCTTGCCACAAGGTGTATCGCGGGTGCAATGCTGACAACTTCACAGAAATACCGTGACCGTCGATTACGCCTTTGGAATTACTTTGTCCAATCACATGGATTGCATGCAAGTAGCTGCTGAAGTAAGCCTGCGCGTCCGCTTCACACAAAGCGGCTTCACCCAGCATGTCGAAGGAATGGGTAAAGCCCTGCAATGATTTCGCACGGCTGTTGCTTAAGGCCTCCTCAATCGTTTGGGCGGCAACAAACTGCTGCCCCATGAATTTCACCGCCTGTTCCACCGCAGCACGCACCAGGCCTTCGCTGCTGCGTGCGATCAAGCGCCGCAGGGTGGAGTACAGGGTGTTGTCATCTGGAATTTGAATCCAATGACCAGCCATGAACAAACCCCAGGTGCTTGCATTCACAAACAGGGAGGTGCTGTTCCCCAAGTGAGCTGCCCAATTCGCATGGCTTAATTTGTCGCGAATCAAATCATCGCGTGTTTGGGTATCCGGAATTCGCAACAGAGCCTCGGCAAGACACATCAGCGCAACACCCTCCTGAGTGGACAAGCGATATTCCGCCATCCACTGGTGGATGCCTGCACGGTGCTTTTGCACCTCATGCAAACGCTTTACATGCCCGAGTGCGGCCTGTTTGATGACATCAAACCCGGTGTCAGGCCAATCGTATTGTTCAAGCAGGTTGCGCACTCGCTGTGTTTCATCCACCCGAGTCAGTGCATCTATTTCTGTGCGCAAACGGTCCAGCTCAGCCTGCATGTTCAGCCCAGTCAAACGAACGCTGTACATGCCGCTCCCAATGCGGATTCAGAAGAACAGTCAACAACTCCACTGCACGCTGCGCACTGCTGCCAGTGGGGTCTGCAGCAGGGTTTAACTCAACCAGATCGACCGACCCAACACAACCGGTTTGAGCAATGCGCGCCATGCAATATCGAAGCGAATCGAGCTGCAAACCACCGTCTTCCGGGGTACTCACGCCGGGTAACACCAAGGGGTCAAGGCAATCCACATCGAAACTCACGTGCAAATGCGTACCCGGCTCAATGTCGCTCAGTGCAATATTCATGGCCTGAATAATTCCACGCCCTTGTATGTGCCGCATGGTAAGCATGGGCAAAGCCGCACGGCGCACCGCGCGGCGCTCTTCAGGGTCAACAGAACGCACACCCAACAATCGAATTTGAGAAGCACGCAAGGCTGGGGCGAACCCGGCAAGCTCGGTCAACTCAGAAGGTCCCTGACCGCACAGCGCGGTCAATGGCATGCCATGCATATTGCCGGTGATCGAAGTATTGGCCGTATTGAAGTCTGCATGCGCATCCAGCCACAACACGCGCAGTTCTTTGTTCTGACGTTGGCAATTCGATGCCACCGCACTGATTGACCCCATGGCCAGCGAATGATCGCCACCCAGCAATACGGGAATATCGCCAACATTCAATGCGTCGGCCACCGCGGCATACACTGCCCGATTCCACGCCAGTACTTCATGAAAATTCCGATACCCCTGCACCTCGACATGCGGTTCAGATGTCGGTATTTTTAGATCGCCGCGGTCAATCACTTTGCAACCGATTTTTTGCAAACCTTGCTGAACACCCGCACGCCTTAGTGCACAAGGCCCCAGTGCTGCACCAGCCATATTTGCGCCGGCATCGCACGGGGCACCGATCAGTGAAATCATGCGACCTCCCCGTGTTTCAACCAACTGTACAAATTCTTGGGATCCGGCAGTTCGGGGATCAAGGACAGTGATTCAAGCTCACCCTGTGCAAGCGCCAACCTGTGCATGTAGCGCATCGCGGAAAAATCCTCGAGTGCAAAGCCCACCGAGTCAAACACAGTGATTTGATCGGGCGCTGTGCGCCCAAGCGCAAAACCAGTCAGCACTTCCCACAACTCCGTCACTGGAAAATCCTTGGGCATTTGCTGGATCTCACCCTCAATCCGCGTTTGCGGTTCATATTCAACAAATACGCGGGCGTCGCGAAGAATATCGGGGTGAAGCTCGGTTTTGCCGGGGCAGTCGCCGCCTATGGCATTGATGTGAACACCCGGCCTCAGCATGTTTTTGGTCAACACGCTGGCATGGGTTTTTGCGGCTGTGGCAGTGGTGATCACGTCAACCTCACGTACAGCTTCCGGGACACTTTTGCACAATATAGTCTTCAAGCCGAGTTCATACAAATGAATGGCCAGTTTTTCAGTGGCCGAAAAATCGGTGTCGTACAAATAAAACGTGTCAATGCCCAGCAGCTCGTGAAACGCAACAGCCTGAAACTCGCTTTGCGCACCATTGCCGATCAGCGCCATGCTACGCACCGCTGGGTTGGCCATGTGCTGTGCTGCCAGTGCAGAAGTCGCCGCAGTACGCAACGCGGTAACCAACGTCAATTCACTGACAAACTCCGGCAGGCCGGTTTCTACACGAGCGAGAACGCCAAAGGCCATGACCGTGGGCAATTCATGCCGGTGATTGTTGGGATGCCCGTTGACGTATTTGAAACCATAGGTTTGTCCATCGCTGATTGGCATGATTTCAATCACGCCCTGTGCAGAATGACTCGCCAGGCGCGCCGACTTGTCAAACTGTTCCCAGCGCTTGAAATCATGATCAATCTCGTTAACCATTCCCCGAATACAGCGTGCCAGACCAACCCGCGAAATCAGTGTTGCCGCGCCCTGAGCGCTCAGGAATAAGGTGCGCATCGCATCCTCCCTCACCTGCTGAATTGCAAGTAGAACCACCATTGTGCTGCCCATTCAAGGCAATCAAAAGCACACAATTTGCTTACAAAATGGCATTTTTCTAGCACAATGACAGAACCACCTTACACTTCGATAGCATGGATACTTTAGATCGCCAACTTTTGGGGCTGCTTCGTACCAATGCCAGGTTGAGCATCGCGGCGTTGGCCCACCATCTGAAAGTGTCCCGCGGCACAGTGACCAATCGAATCAACAAGCTGGAGAGCTCAGGCGTGATCGTGGGCTACAGTGTCAAATTGCGGCCTGACACAACACCCAATCTGATTGTCGCCTGGATGAGTATTTTGATTGAAGGCAATGACAGCCGCACAGTGCTGGCGAAGCTGCTCGGGGAACCTGGGGTAACCGCCATTCACAGCACCAATGGACGCTGGGACTTGCTGGTCGAGTTGCAGGCAGAAAACCTGACCGGGCTGTCAGGAATTTTGGAACGAATTCGACTGATCAAGGGGATCAGCAACACCGAGACCAGCATTCATCTATCAAGCTACAAAAGCTGAGTAATTTGCAGACAATTGCGGAACCAAGCTTGGATCTTGTCAACTCACTACAATATCCATCCTCGCGACCTGACTTATGTTCAAGGCAAACCAAATTGCGGTGTGCGACGCAAAAGCGGTTGAAGAACCCTCTGCTTCCGAGGAAGCTTCAATACAACACACACCTTCAGTTTCAAGCGCCGCGAAAACAATTGCGAGATTGTCCCTTCCTGGTTTGGTGGCGAACCGGTGTCAATTACCCAATCAATCCGAACTATCGAGTTCACGTGCAATAAAAACGGCCGACGGCAAGTGGCCTAAGGTAATAACAAAAGAAAAGCTGGGTGACGGATTTGTGCCAAGCAGCCTGAAAACACACTACACCAAACCGCCCGCACCAGACTGCAAAAAGGCTGGGCTAGATGAAATTCCAATACTTGACGCACGCCTGCACCTGCTTACCTCAGGGCAAGATGATGCAGCCATGAAACGCAATTTCGACTACATTTTCAATCAGCCAGTGAACCCAATCGTGATTTGCCTGGCGGATCAAAAACTTGAACAGTTCAAGACTCGGATACCGGAAGTTCAACCCTCGCACCTGGAACAGCTTGCCCTGCTTCGCCGTGGTGGTTCAGAAACACTGAAACATCGAAATGCACACCACAGCGTCGCCTTGGCGAATTGGGACCTGGCCAGCACCATCGTCTACGAAACCGCCAAGCGCAGGGAACCTGTAACGCCGGAGGCCATTCGCAATTTGTTCATTCGCATCAATACGGTGCTGATGCAAGAAATTCACAACAGTGCGGGTGGGAAAGTAAGGCAACTGAACAATGTGTGGGTCGGACCCTGTGACGCCAAAGGCAGCACCGACCCCCACCCAAGCCGCCTTGCGGTGCCCGGCTCAATGGTCAACACCGAATTGAACACTTTGTGCAATGAAGTGGCCGAAGAATTGAACCTGGGCAATGTCAACCCAATTTTGCTGGCGGCAAGAACCGCCATGAAAGGAATTTCAATTCATCCTTTTTCAGATGGCAACGGCAGAACCTGCCGCCTGATTGCTGATTTTGTGCTGCTGAGATCAGAACTGTTGCCCGCTTGCTTTGACGATGAAGGCAAAAACATGATGGTGTTCCCAAGGATTGCGCCTGACATGAACCACAACACAACCAGTGCAGCAAATTTGATGATGGCTGCACTGCAGAGAAGCTACCAACAATTTGATTAATTCAAACGATCGTTTGATTTATTACAAATGGCTTTGCTATGATGGACTTCCCAAAATCATCAACAAGTGACCATGAGCATGCCAACCCCAAACACCATCAAAATCGGCGGCGCCTGCGGCTTTTGGGGCGACAGCAGCCTGGGCACTGAACAACTGCTGAAGGTTCCGGGAATACAGTACATCACCTACGATTACCTTGCGGAACTGACCCTGGCCATCATGGCGGGCATGCGCATGAAAAACCCGGAGCACGGATATGCACTCGACTTCATTGACCTGATGAAGAGGACCCTGCCCGCGGCCAAATCCAAAGGCATCAAGATTATCGCGAACGCAGGCGGGCTTAACCCTGCCGGTTGTGCAGCGGCCTTGCAGCAAGCCATGATAGAGGCTGGCCACACCATTCGAATTGGCGTGGTCAGCGGCGATGACGCAACAGGCACGCTTGGCCAGCTGCGCAAGGATGGCGTTGAATTGCGAGACCAGCATTCAAGCCAGGCTGCGCCGCCATTTTTCCTGACAGCCAATGCCTACCTGGGTGCTTTTCCCATTGCTGCTGCACTGGATGCGGGTGCTGATATTGTGATTACCGGCCGTGTGGTCGACAGCGCGATGGTGTTGGGTGCACTGGTGCATGAATTCAAGTGGCAAACCACAGACTTGAACCCGCTTGCGCAGGGCAGCCTGGCAGGTCACATTGTGGAGTGCGGCGCACAGGCCACCGGCGGGCTGTTCACAGACTGGCAACAAGTGCCTGACTGGGCCAATATTGGTTACCCGATTGTGGAAGTGGCTGCGGATGGAAGCTTTGAATTGAGCAAACCGGAAGGTACAGGCGGATTGGTGAACAAAGCCGTGGCCACCGAGCAATTGCTTTACGAAATTCATGACCCGGCCAACTATGCCCTGCCCGATGTGGTGTGCGACTTCACCACAGTGAATATTGAAGAAACCGGCCCAAACCGGGTACGGATTTATGGAGCCACTGGCAAAGCACCCAGCGACCTGTACAAGGTGTGTGCCACGTATCCAGAAGGTTTTCGGTGCATTGGCATGCTGTCGATTGTGGGGTTTGATGCGCATGCCAAGGCTAAGCGCACAGGCGAAACCATTCTGGAACGTACACGCGCCATGTTCAAGCGCCAAGGTTTGGCAGACTACACACGCACATCCATCGAAATCATTGGCAGTGAAACCGATTTGGGCCCACATGCACAGGTGCAGTTGGGTCACGAAGCCATGATGCGCATTGCAATCACGCACAGCGACAAAAAAGCCGCTGCAATTTTCTCTCGTGAAATTGCCCCGGCAGGCACCAGCTATGCGCCGGGTACCAGCGGCAACTTTGGTATGGGACGCCCCAATGTAACCCCCTTGGTAAAAATGTTCAGCTGCTTTGTGCCCAAACACATGCAAACTGCGGCTGTGCAGGTGGGCGGTGAAAACATTCAATACCAGGAACCGGAACACCCCAAGGCACGCGCCGAAACCCACCCGACTACGGAACAGTCATTTGACGAAATAACAGTGCCCCGCGAGCTATTGGGCAAACCCTTGATTGAAATTGCACACGGTCGAAGCGGCGACAAAGGCGACACCAGCAACGTGGGCATTGTGGCCAGAAAGCCGGAGTATTGGCCGGTGCTGCGGTATTTACTACGCCCCAAGAATGTAAAAAACCACTTGGCTCACCTGGTGAAAGGTGAGGTTCACACTTTCGAGCTACCTCAAGTTCAAGCCTTTAATCTCGTTATGAAAGAAGCACTCGATGGTGGTGGCATGACCTCGATGAGAAACGATCCGCTGGGCAAGGGCATGGCCCAGGTGATGCTGAACATGAAAATTACCGAATAATCTTCACCTGTTTGAAGGGGTACACCACGTTGGGCGGACCCCCTAGCTAGTTATCTTTTTCCTACACGGTGTCTCCGTTAGTGAAAGTGTGAGGCGAGATCCAGAAAGCGCCTACTACACCCAACACACAGGAGAACACCATGCAAGTTAAACAGATCGCAATCGTTGCAGCCATCGCTTCCTCTTTCGCAATGCCCATGACAGCCCAGGCTTCTGACATTGCTACCCTGAACGGCTGGGGCGCCTTGTTCGCTGCCGCGCATTCAGGCCAACAGGCTTCTGCCCAGGGTCAGGCACAGGGTGAAATCAAGGTCAGCCTGTTCCAGCGCCAGCAACCGCCGGCAGCCCAACCTGCTCCTGAAGCAACCCCAGAACCAACACCAGTGGCTGAACCCACGCCCACCAACGAACCAGCCCCAACAGCTGAAGCCCCGGAAATGGAACAACCTGAAGCAGGCGACCAAACCGCTGCAACTGGTGACAGCGTGGGTGAATCTACCGAAGCGGGCCAGGAAAACGCTGGCCAAGCCATGGCAAGTGCCAACGCCAGCCTGAGCGCCACTGTGAATTTGAGCGGCGAGCAACTGGGCCAGGTGTTGAATACAGTCGATGGCGTGTACCAGACAGCAGGTACCGTGGTTGAAGGTGTGACTGGCGGCGTATTGGGCACTGTGCAAAACGTGGCCAATATGACCTCTGGTGCAAACCTGGCTGCCGACATGGCCAGCACAGGTTCACTGGATATTGCAGGCTTGGCCACAGCCAACATGGCTGGTAATTTGAGCGCGACAGCCAGCATGATGAATGCGGGCCAACTGGGTGCCATTACCGCGATGACCTCAAGCTTGATCCAGAACGTGATTGCTGCCCGCCCAGCTTCATTGACAGGCTTGCTGCGTTAATCGCAAGCAACGCAATAAAAAAGCCCTTGCTGGTGGAAATCATGCCAGCAAGGGCTTTTTCTATTCAAGCGTGTTGGGACAAAAAGAAAGCCACCACTTTGTCTGAAAGCGTGTCCAGGCTGTCGCCTTTCTTCGGCTTGTACCAAGTCACCATGAAGTTCATGGCACCCAATACCATCAAGCGCGCAAACTTGGTGTCTCCACCCAGAAAACCTGCATTGTGCAAGCCGTTCACGGCATTTTGCCAAATGGCGTCATATTCATCTTTGGTTGCAATCAGCCTGCGCTGGTGTACCTCGTCCAGGCAACGCCAGTTGTAAAGCATCACTGGAATGAAGTCATTGCCGTCTTCGAGAATAATGCTGAGGTGCACTTTCACCAGGGCACGAAACTGCGCATCAGCCGGCAAGTTGGGTTTGACGACAGCACGGGTTTTTTCAAGCCCCTGGCGCAAGCCTTCCTCAACCACCGCCACCAAAATGTCTTGCTTGCTGGCAAAGTGGTAAAAAGGGCTGCCGCACTGCATGCCTACCGCGTTGGCAATGGCCCGCATGCTGGCACCATCGTAGCCCTTGTCGCGAAACAGCTTCGCGGCTGCACGAACAATGTCGCCACGCCGCCCGTCATCGTGTTTTTGTTCTTTCAATACTCTAGCCACAACCCAGTCCTTTTTTATGTTGTCAGGTCTCGCACCATCCACTGGTGGGGTATTCCCACCTCCATGTGGGCTTTACCACACGGTGCAAAACCATGTCGACTGTAAAATTCGATCGCCTGCTGCTGCGCACTCAGGCGCACCTGCGGCAAATTTTTTTCTTTGGCCACTGCCAGCAAAGCCAGCAACATGGCACTACCTATTCCCTGGCTTCTGAATTCAGGGAGTACAGCCATTCGGCCAATTTTTCCTTCAGGCAACAACCTTGCTGTGCCCACGGGCTTGTCGCCTAACCAGGCAAGCACATGAGTAGAAACCGAGTCGTGTTCATCCCATTCTTCGGATTCATCAATGCCCTGCTCTTGAACAAAAACAGAACGGCGAATGGAACTGGCCCACTCGCCGTTGATCAACCAACTGGAACAGTCAATCCGAATCAACGAATCGATCAGCCCAATGCAGCGAATTCAGCATCAACTGCTTCCAGCATTTCCTGGGTAATCAAACCACCAGAAAAATTGGCCACAACAGCCAATGGGAAGCCCTTGCCCATGCCGATTTGCGGATGTGTAGAAATGCCGGGCATGTGTTTTTCCAAAATTGCTGCGGTTTGGGGGTTGTCCAGCAAATCGCCCAGTTTGGATTGGGTTGAGAAAGCCATGTAAATCGTCTCCTAGAATTTTAAATGAACCCACAATTCAAACAAACGCTTGAATTATTTTCTCATTCTAGACCAAGAATCGATTAGCTGTAACGCTTTTTCAATGCGGTTACCGCATCGGTGTAAATCTTGTCGAGATCCTTGGGGTCAGAGATGGAGATTTGAAGGTTTCTCACAATGCCGTCTTTCAGGCTATACAACCAGCCATGCACCGTGAGGTCTTGTCCGCGCTCCCAAGCATCCTCAATCAAGGTGCTCTCGCACAGGTGTTTCACCTGCTCAATCACGTTCAATTCGCACAGTTGATCGTGGCATTTCTGCTCAAGGGCTGCGTCGCAAGTGACAAGCCCGTGTCTGCGCGCCAACTGGTGAATGGGGCGCACCCATGCATCGGCCAAACCCACCCTGTCGCCCCGCATGGCCATGCGCACGCCCGAGCAGCCATAATGACCACACACAATAATGTGTTTAACTTTCAAAAACTCGACAGCGAACTGCGTGGCCGATTGACCATTCAAATCGCCATGAAACACCTGGTTGGCAACGTTGCGGTGTACAAAAACTTCGCCGGGCTGCAAATTGACAATGGTGTTGGCCGGTACACGGCTATCGGAACAACCAATCCAGAAGTACTCCGGAGATTGCTGATTCTCCAGGCGTTTGAAAAACTCAGGGTCTTTGTCCACTTGAGCAGCGGCCCAAGTTTGGTTGGCATCAAGAAGGTGTGAAAGGTCTTTGGACACGTTGTTCGCCTGTTGGAATCAAGACCTGCATTTTACTGCAGCGCAGCATGCTTTAACATTGGGGGGAGCCCGAGGTGACACTTTTGCGTCACCCCGTTGTTGGCAGAGAATGAAGACCAGGTTTTACTCGACCTGTGACACGTAGCTGACCGACAGAACATCGTCGGGGCTGGCTGTGCTGCGGCCTTTGGTATAACCAAACTGCAAGGCAGACGTCGTGTCCAGTGCATAGACGGCTGAAATTGCCCGCTCCTTGCGCTTCTCGGTGCCGGCCAGCAGTTCATCGCGCTGGGAGGTGGTCAGGTTAATGAACAAAGAATCGCCCAAGGGGAAATTCACACCCACGGTGCTGTAATTGCCGTTGAGCAAGGGCAGTTCAGGTGTGTCGCCATAGTACTGGCGTCCCAACACGGCAGTCAGGCCAAAACCATTATTGAAACGGTAAGCAAGGTCGGTCTGAATACCATAGTCGGTTTTGCCGGTTCCAAGCCCCCGGTCTTCATTGCCGCTGGCAATTTTCACCAAGCCAGTTGCCGACATGGCAAAGCCCTTGGTTTGAATGCCGCCGATAATGTCGGTGGTATACGTGGCCACCATATCGCCAAGGCCCTGCTCACTGCGCCGTGCCGGTCCATTGGTACCAGTCACAGTGCCAGCCACCAGGGTACCTGGGCCTTCCAGTGAAATGTAAGGTACAAACAGGGAGGCGCGGTACCCCTCGCCCACCAGGGTTGCACCCAGGGTGAAAGATCTGGCCTTGATTTCCTGTGCTTGACCAAACTTGCCCGACAAACTGTCGAAGCTGTAAGTCATCAACAAGCCCGGAGGGGCTGCGATTGCTGCGGTGCTGGCTGCTGTCAAAGTGCAGGCCAATGCGAGTCGAATAAAAGATTGCCCCATTAACTGTCTCCTTTTTTTGAAACAGTATAGGGGCAAAAGCACAGCTGCTGGAATACTTCAAAAGGTGGTTGGGAAAGTACCTACAAAATTCAGGTATTACATGGCATTGCTTGCATTGTCAGCTTTGCGTTTGCTGTAACGGTCCTTCATTTTCTCTTTCCATTCCGCGCGAATCACTTTGGCCTTCTCACGCTGCTCGGGTGTCAGTACTTTGTAGATCTCGTGCTGGGTGCGCATCATGCTCAATTTGGTGGCACGCTCCTGTTCCTGTTGCTGGGCAATCAGGCGCTCCGCTTTGGCGGCATCAAAAGTGTCTTGCTCCACAATCGACTTCATTTCTTCGCGGTGTGCACGGCGATCGCTCATGGCTGTTTTCATCTCGGTCCTTTGCTTGTCCATAATCTGTTTCACCTGCGCCTGTTGCGCCTCGGTCAAATCAAGCTGTTTCAACATGCCCATGCCACCATGCTTGTGGTGGTGACGCATTTCCGAATGCTGCTTTTTGCCACCTTCCTCGTGATGACCTGCGTACGCACTCATGGGAATCGCCATGGCCATTGCAGTGACAGCAATCATTTTCTGGATGGTCAGTCTGGATACATTCATTTGTCTACTCCTTGTGTAATGGATAACTGCATTGTGCAAAACCGGCTTGTAAACGAGGATGTAGGCTGTGTAAAGATGGGTAAAGCGCTTGCAAACAATTGCGCATCAACCCAGGCTGCCTAGTAATATTGAAGCCATGACGAAAATACTTCACATCGACGACGACATTGAACTGGGCGAAATGCTGTGCGAATACTTGCGAGGCGAAGGCTTTGAGGCGGAGCATTGCGCAAATCCAATTGAGGGTTTGAAAAAACTGGCGGACGATCAATACCAGCTGGTGGTGCTCGATGTCATGATGCCGCAGCAAAGCGGGCTTGAAACCCTGAAACAGATTCGCCTGAAGTACAACACCCCCGTGCTGATGCTGACTGCGCGGGGCGACAACATTGACCGCATTGTGGGGTTGGAGCTTGGTGCCGACGACTACGTGCCCAAACCTTGCCTGCCTCGTGAAATTGTGGCCCGTGTCCGTGCAATTTTGCGGCGCGCCAATGATTCCAGCAACGCGCCGAAGCAGGCACTTCAGTTGGGCCCACTGGAAGTGCAACCCGCCAAACGCAAGGTGCTGTTGAACGGCAACGAGGTAGAACTGACAAGCGCCGAGTTTAATTTGCTGGAGGTATTGGCCAGCCATGCAGGCCAGGTGGTCAGCAAAGCCGCACTGAGTGAACAGGGCTTGGGTCGCCCGTTGGAACGATTTGACCGCAGCATTGATGTGCACTTGAGCAGCCTGCGCAACAAACTGAATCTGAACGATGAGCGCCTGCCCTTGACCTTGCACACCATTCGCGGGCAGGGCTATCAGCTCAGTCTCGATTAGCCAGGGCTACATTCATGGGCAAGTTGTTCTGGAAATTCTTCTTTGGTTTTTGGTTGTGCCTGATTGCTGCGGCTGTTGCCACGGGCACCGCACTGTACCTGATGCGGGAAAAGCCTGCCAGCAGCGACCTTGCTGAAGGCCCACGCGCGCAATTCATGCTTGAAACCATTCAGGAAGTACTCGAAGGCAAAGGGCCAGATGCCCTGCGGGACCTGCTGGACCGCAATCGCCAACGAACCGGCAATGCCATACCGGTGTTTGCCGTGTCGAGCGAGGGCCAGGAAATTTTAAGCCGCGAGGTGCCTGAGAACATTCAGCAACGGATTACCGCCTTGTTCAACAACAATGAATCAACCGAGCAAGGTATTTTGAAAGTAACTGCGCAGGACCAGTCGCAATGGATTCTTTTCATTCCACGCAATCGTCGCCATCTGGAACCAGCAAACACAGCCAATCCCAACACTGGCGAACCTGAACAAACTCACAGTGAAAAACGCAAGCAACGCGAGGCGCTTGAACCGCCACTTCCACCCGTACCGGGTGCCGGGCTGTTTGCTGCATTTCTGGCCAGCCTGTTGTTTGCGGGCGTGCTGGCCTACACATTCAGCAGACCACTGAACACTTTGAAAAATGCGTTCAGGGAAGCGGGCAAGGGCCGCTTGGGTGTGCGCATTTCAAACAGCCACAAAACCGGCAAAAAACGCAGTGATGAAATTGGTGAACTGCTCAGCGGCTTTGACCACATGGCGGAAGAAATTGAAACCCGCATTGAACAACAAAAAGCCCTGTTGCACGATGTGTCGCATGAACTGCGCTCGCCATTGGCACGTCTGAATCTGGCTGTGGGCCTTGCCCGCCAAAACCCCGCACAGCTGGATACCAGCTTGAGTCGCATCGAAACCGAGGCGGAAAGACTGGACAACCTGATTGGACAACTGCTGAACCTGTCTCGACTCGACTCCAGGCAAAACCCGGAAAGCAACCGCGAACACAATGTGATTGAATTGCTGCTGGCCGTAGTGGATGACGCACAATTTGAAGCCGAACAACAGAACAAACAAGTGGTGTTCAACAGCCGGATAAAACTTTGGCGTTTGAATTGCGATGCCGAAAGCCTGCAAGGCGCATTCGACAATATCATTCGCAATGCGATCAAGCACACACCTGCCAACACGGCCGTGAGCATCGATTGCTCGCTTCAGGAAAAACAGCTGCGCATTGAAATCAAGGATCAAGGGCCGGGTGTGCCCGCCGCGCTGCTGCCCAAACTGTTCACACCATTTTTCAAGCACGGGGAACACTCAGGCCATGGTCTGGGTTTGGCCATTGCCAAGAAGTCGATTCAGCGTGTGAATGGGGTGCTTGACGCACGAAACTGCGCGCCAAACGGTTTGCTGGTGTGCATTGAATTGCCAGGCAAGGGCACTTAGGGCGTCACACCCGCGATCCAGCCTTCCACAGGGTCGATCAGCTTGGGCAAACCGAAATTGGAATCCGCACGTTTTGCTGCCCACCCAGCGACCAAGCAACACAACACTGCATCCAGGTGATCGGCTTTGACATCGTCAAGCAACTTCGCACGCAAATAAGGCCTCACCTGCACCTTGATGCCAAACAACATGCCCTCCTCCAGTGCACACAACAACTCGGAGCGGGCCATGCGGCGGTCCGCAGTGTCTTTTTTCGGGTCGTCGCTTTTGTAGCTGGCCCGGTTCAACACCTTGCGAGCCAAGTAGCCGGGGTAGGCCTCCAAGGCCACGCGTGTAGAGTCGCCACGCTGCATGCCAGGAATATGAACGCCTGTTTTCATCAACAACGGTGCGCCGGCGTGCAGCATGTAGGCCACCGGCGGGTTCACCCACTTCATCGAAGGCGAGGAGCCCGCAGGACCATCGCACTCGCGGTGCGCAAATTTGTGCCCGGCAGGCCTTGCGTCACACCACGCTTTGAAAGTGGCGCGAATTTGCTCACGGCTTAGCGCACTGTAGTAATTGATCAGGCTTTCCCAAGCCTTGAAGTCGGTACGCCCGGCACCAGGCCACTTCAAACCTTCGACCAGTTTGCGCGACAAACCAAACGGCATGTCAATCGCCGCCACAAACCCCAACTGTTCCAAAGGCCCTGCTGCGCGCTCGAATTTTCCAAACGCCTGCGGCCCCTCTTTCAACAAGGTTTCAAACTCGCCCAGCGTGGTCAGCGACATCAGTTCATCAACCGCCAGCACAGCGCCTTGCCAGTGGCCCACAGCCACAGCAATCGGCTTTTTCTTGGTGGGGCTACTGGAAAAATCAATGCCGAGCAAGCGACTGTTTTCGGGATTCAAACTGCATTCTCCGGGGGCAACAAAGCTTCGAGCACGGCAAGGTGATCGGCTTCATGCAAAGGTTTATCGTGGCGAATGCGCAGCATACGTGGAAAACGAACGGCCACTCCGCTTTTGTGGCGAGTGGAGCGGGAAATTGCTTCGAAACCAAGTTCGAAAACCAACACTGGCACCACAGTGCGAACCGGCCCAAACTTGTCCACAGTGTGTTTGCGAATAACTCGATCCACTTCCTTGAATTCTTCATCGGTCAGGCCAGAGTAAGCCTTGGCAAACGGCACCAAACGGGGCAAACCACGGGCCACGGTGTCTTCCACTTTCTCACCGTTCGCAATCGCCTGTGCCACCTCTTGCGCTTGCGCCTCCGAGGCGGGCGGTGTTTCCCACACGGCAAAGGTGTAATCGGTGTACAGGCTTGCGCGGCGGCCATGGCCCCGCTGAGCATACACCAACACGCAGTCCACGGTCATTGGATCAATTTTCCATTTCCACCACAAGCCATCGGCCTTGGTGCGCCCAACTCCGTATTTGGACTCCAGGTGCTTCAACATGAAACCTTCCACACCTCGCCCACGGCTTTCTTCGCGCAACAGCTTCAATGCATCCCAGTTGTGTGCTTTCACACTTTGCGACAACAACAAACGCGGCATGGCATTCACAGTACTTTGTTCATGGTGTGAAGCATAAAATTTCTCCAGCGCAGTTCGACGTTCACGCTGAAAAAGATTCACCATATTGTCGCCATGAAGCCGAAGCAGGTCATAAGCCAAAAAAACAACCGGCGCATCGGCCATCAATTTTTTGCTGACCACTTTGCGGTTCAAACGACCTTGCAAGGCATTGAAGCCAGCCGGCGCATCGCCTTGCCAAACTAAAATTTCACCGTCCAGAATACTGCCTTCAGGCCAGTGTGCAAATGCGGCCTGCAACTCGGGAAACTGCTCACTCACCAACTCTTCACCGCGCGACCACACCCACACCTGTCCGCCCTCTTTCACCACTTGGGCCCGGATACCGTCGTATTTCCATTCCACCAACCAGTCTTCAAGTGCTCCCAGCTTTTCGGGTTCCTCCTGCAAAGGATGCGCCAGAAAAAACGGCAAGGGCTGCCCCAAACGGCCCGGGTCCTGCCCTGTGTCGCTGTCGTCTGGTGCAGCCAACAAGGCGCTGAACTGCTCGGCGGTGGGTTGATTGCTTGCGTCGGCAAAACCCATCATGCGGGTGGCCACCAGTTTGGCATCCAACCCGGCCAATTCAGACAATGCGCGGGTCACCAACAACTTGGATACTCCTACCCGAAAACCTCCACCCACTAGTTTTACGAACAAAAAACGCTCCGTGGCAGTCAGTTCACTCCAGCACGCTTGTACGGCGGGAATACGTTCTTCATCCGGCAGATTTCGCAGAGGCAAAATACGGTGTTGCATCCACCAGGCCAAGCCCTGCGACTGGCTGGCAAGCGCAGGTGTAATCGGTAACACATGCGCAATGGTCTCGGCCAAATCACCCACGGCCTGGTAACTTTCTTCAAACAACCAATCGGGCAAACCACTCACCTGCAAGGCCACTTCGCGCAGTGTGCGTGTGGGCACGGTGCGTTTGGGTTTGCCGCCAGACAAGAAGTACACAGCCCAAGCGGCGTCCTCAGCGGGCGCATGTTCAAAGTAATGCCGCAAAGCCTGCACCTTGTGCAAAGTTGAGGTAGAGCCATCCAGTTCAGCGAACAATTCTGCAAACTGCTTCATGCGGCAGGCTCCTGCTCGCCTTCTCCTTCGCCACCATACTCAGTCACGAAGGCGCGGGCATTCAATCCCTGTTCTTGCAGCCAGCGCACCATCACCTGAACATACCCGTGAGTCACAATCACCTGTTCCGCACCAGTAGCGCCGATTGCACGCATCAGGCCGGGCCAGTCGGCGTGGTCGGACATCACAAAACCCCGGTCTACATTGCGCCGCCTGCGCCCGCCACGCAACTGCATCCAGCCCGAGGCAAATGCATCGGAATACGCATTGCCAAATCGCTTCATCCAGGCTGCGCCTTGGGCAGCAGGCGGCGCAATGGCAAGGCAGGTTTTGTAAGTGGATTTATCGAGTACCTCGCTCACGGTCAACGTTTCTGGCAACTTCACACCCGCATCGCGATAGGCCTTGTTCAGGCCTTCGCAAGCACTGTGGCATACAATGGGGCCAATACTTGAATCAACACCCGCGAGTATTCGCTGCGCCTTGCCAAATGAATAGCCGTACAACACGCTGGCTTTGCCTTGTGCTGCATTGGCAGCCCACCAGGCATTGATCTCGGCGTAAATTTCAGCGTCGCTGCGCCAGCGGTAAATGGGCAAACCAAAGGTAGACTCTGTGATGAAGGTGTGGCATTTCACCGGTTCGAATGCATCGCAAGTTAAATCGGGAGCCACCTTGTAATCGCCGCTGGCCACCCACACCTGGCCTTGGTACTCCAGCCGAATTTGACAAGACCCCAACACGTGACCCGCCGGGTGCAGAGAAATTTTCACGCCGTTGTGAACGGTGCTTGTGCCATAAGGCAAGGTGTCCAGAGAAATATTGCCCAAGCGGGTACGTAACACACCTTCGCCGGGCGCAGCACACAGGTAGTGGTTGTGGCCAACACGGGCATGGTCAGCATGCGCATGGGTAATGATTGCGCGGTCTACCTTGCGCCACGGGTCGATGTAAAAATCGCCCGGTGGGCAATACAAACCTTCAGGGCGACTCACCACCAAATCCATGCTGCACAACCTTCAAGAACATGCACTAATACCGGCTGCCAAAACCACCCAGAAAAACAGCCAAGAGCATTAATTTATAACACAGCCAACTGAACACCCTTTCTTTCAAAGGTCGCTGTGCGTGTTCATGGGCTTGAATTTCGCGGCTGTCTGTCTGAATGGATTTTTGTAGCTCTTCGCGCAGCGCACTTGCAAACTCGCGGTTGTAAACAATCACATTCGCTTCACGAGCAAACAGGCAACTCAAGGGGTCCAGGTTGGACGAACCCACAGTGGCCCAATTGGAATCCACCACCGCCACTTTGGCATGCAAAAAACTGGGCAAGTATTCATAAATATCAACGCCGGCCGCCAACAAACTGGAATACAAACTTTGCGTGGCGTAATGCTGAAAACGATACTCCACCCGCCCTTGCAACAGCAGTTGAACATGCACACCGCGACCACGCGCTGCCAACAAGGCTTTGCGTATTTTACGGCCCGGCAAAAAATAGGCATTGCTCAGAATGATCGAACGTTGCGCATTGCCAATGGCCTGCACGTAAGCGCGTTCAATACGCCTGCGCAAACGGAAGTTGTCACGCACCGCCAGTTGGGCTTTCACCTTGCCCACCGGTTTTGGTTTGGGTGTTGAACGCTGGCGGGCCATGGCCTCTTGCAACTGTTCAACCCTTTCCTTCCACCAAACCGAACTAAAAGTATCTGTCACCCGACCACCGGGGCCAATTTGTAACCACAACCACTCCATGTTGTGCCACACATCCTGCACCACCGGGCCTTGCAACTGCACGGCAAAGTCGTAGCGTGGCCCCAATGTTTTTTGATCCAACAAATCGGTGTTCACCACCATGGCCTGTTCACGCATGCCACCTGAAGCACCCCAAATAGGCTCCCGTTTTTGTTGTGCCCGCTCTGTGGCTTTCAGCAGCTCATCGCGTTCACCTTCATGGTTAAGGTCATCAATCAGGTTAATGCCGCCCACAAAAGCAATGTCGTGATCGACGGCAATAATTTTCCGGTGCATGCGGCGAAGCCGTTTCGGGTTCAGCTTGAACAACACGCCCTCAGGCCGAAACACCCGCACATGCACGCCATGCTGCTGCAAAGTGGGCACCCATGTGCGTACGCCTTCCTGTCCACCAAAACCATCCAGCACCAGGCGCACATTCACCCCGCGTGCTGCAGCACGGCACATCGCCTCACAAAATGCTTCGCCAATTGAGTCGTTTGCAAAAATATAGGTTTCGATGCGCACGGCATGCCTGGCTTGCTCAATGGCGTCCATTGCGCGGGGAAACAGCTGCTCCCCACCCACCAGCAACTCAACTGCATTGCCCTCCCGCTCAGGTGCAGCCGCTGGCAACAGGTTCAACACCATGCACACTCCAGGTCGACCACGAATGGCGCATGGTCGGACAGCTTGGCCCAAGCAGGCCCATGAAGCACCGTGGCCTCATGAACCTTAAAACCACGTGCAAATACGCGGTCAAGCCCCAGCACTGGAAACCTGCTTGGAAAGCTACCCACACGGGCCAGGCGATTTTTCTTGTCCAGGGGCATGACTTCCTCAGCCTTCAAGCCTTGCTGCAAAATTGGCCCCAAGCGGCGCTGCCAGTCGTTGAAATCGCCCGCAACCACCAAGGGCATGCCGGCAGGTACATGCGTACCCACATGCTCAATCAGTTTGCTGGCCTGCCGCACACGGCTGCGGTAGAGCAAACCAAAATGCGCCACCATGGCATGAATGGGACCCGCAGGCGTTTTCACGCAGCAATGCAATAAACCCCGTTGTTCAAGCCGATGGTCTGAAACATCCTGATTCAGCATCCATTCAATTTCATAGCGTGACAACAAAGCATTGCCATGGTGCCCGTGTGAGTACACCGCATTCATGCCGTAGGCTGTAAAGTACTGTTGGCTGGCATGGCCCAACAGGTCGTCAATCGCAGAGGGAGACTGGGCCAAAAACTCGTGTTGCCCACCTTCTGGCCAGTGTTCAAACTTGCCGGCATGGCGGTCGTGCCGACCCTGCACCTCCTGTAAAAATACCAGGTCCGCATTCATGGCGTGGATTTGTTCGCGCAGGGCATGAATGGTCAGGGAAGGCTTGCGCAGGCCCATCACCCCCTTGTGAATGTTGTAGGTCGCAATTCGAAGTCGCATTACATGCAATACCTAGAAAATAGATCGGTAATTTACCAAGTCAATTCAAGTCATGTCACAAACACTGGGTATTGCCCCCCAATTAGGGTTACCCCTATACTCAAATCGTAAATATTGAACTTTCTAAAGCAGTTTAAAACCGTTTCCAGCAGCAGATATATACCGTATATGAAAAAAGGGGCCCTTTGCGGCCCCTTTGTATTTTCAAGCCGACGGGGCCTGAAGCCTTAAGCTCAAATCAAGAATAGCTTGTGCGTTGTTGGGAGAAAAACACCGCCCTGCTGCTTCTTGCGCACTCAACCAGGCATACCCGACATGCTCATCGGCAGCCAGTTGGGGAATAAAATCGGCGGGCACACACGCCACAAACCAATGCTCGGTGTTGTGGGTTACACCCGGCGGGTAACGATGACGCCAATGCTCAAAAATTTCGTACTGCAAGCTGTGCGGCCAAGGTCGCAGCACGCCCGTTTGGAGCAAATCGCCAAGGCTGGACTGCATCACGGTAGGGGACTGTACGGGCGAGGCCGCGAAACCGGTTTCTTCGGCCAGCTCACGCACCGCAGCATGCAATGGCAATTCATCCGGAAAATCAAGGCTCCCAGTCACCGATTGCCAATAACCGGCTTTGTCTGCCCGTTCAATCAATAGAAAATCCCCGGCCGGACTGACCATCACGACCAGCACCGATACGGGGATTTTATGACCGCTCAAAACTGCGCTGCCCTGGGTGGTCAAGCGACGTTTTTGGGTTCGGTCTGACGCAAACGAATATGCAATTCACGCAACTGCTTTTCGTCCACAGGGCTTGGCGCTTGGGTCAACAAGCACTGCGCACGCTGTGTTTTCGGGAAAGCAATTACATCACGAATACTCTCGGCACCACTCATCATGGTCACAATGCGATCCAAACCAAAAGCCAAACCACCGTGGGGTGGTGCGCCATACTGCAAGGCATCCAACAAGAAACCAAACTTGGCAGCCGCTTCTTCTTCAGAAATGTTCAAGGCACGGAACACCTTGCTTTGTACTTTTTCCTTGTGAATACGCACCGAGCCACCGCCCAGTTCCCAACCGTTGAGCACCATGTCGTAGGCCTTGGCAATGCACTTGCCGGGGTCGGTGGTCAGGTAGTCTTCATGGCCGTCTTTGGGGCTGGTAAAGGGATGGTGGCAGGCCACCCAGCGACCGGCTTCCTCGTCCAGTTCAAACATCGGGAAGTCGATCACCCACAGCGGTTCCCACTTGCCTTGCACCAAACCGGCTTTCTGACCAAATTCGCTGTGGCCGATCTTCAGGCGCAACGCGCCCATGGCGTCGTTCACCACTTTGGCCTTGTCGGCACCGAAGAACAGAATGTCGCCATCAGCTGCACCGCTGCGCTTGAGCAGTTCATTCAGGGCAGTGTCGTGAATGTTCTTCACGATGGGCGATTGCAAACCGTCACGGCCCTTGGCCAGTTCGTTAACCTTGATCCAGGCCAGACCTTTGGCACCATAAATGCCGACAAACTTGGTGTAGTTGTCAATTTCCGAACGCGGAATTTCAGCACCGCCGGGTACACGCAGCGCCACCACGCGGCCATTGTCCATATTGGCTGGGCCAGAGAACACCTTGAAATCCACATCTTTCATGATGTCGGTCAGTTCGGTGAATTCCATTTTCACGCGCAGGTCGGGTTTGTCTGAACCAAAGCGTGCCATGGCCTCGCTGTAGGGCATTACAGGGAAGGGGTTCTGCAATTCCACATCCATGGTTTGCTTGAACACCTTACGGATCATGTCCTCGAACAGATCACGAATCTCCTGCTCGCCAAGGAAGGAGGTTTCAATGTCCACCTGAGTGAATTCAGGCTGACGATCGGCGCGCAAGTCTTCGTCGCGGAAACACTTGGTGATTTGGTAATAACGGTCGTAACCGGCCACCATCAGCATTTGCTTGAACAGTTGAGGCGACTGCGGCAAGGCAAAAAACTCGCCGGCATGTACACGAGAGGGCACCAGGTAATCGCGCGCACCTTCAGGTGTGCTCTTGGTCAGCATGGGGGTTTCAATGTCCACAAAACCCTGTGCGTCCAGGTGGTTACGAATGGCCATGGCCACTTTGTAACGCAACATCAGGTTTTTCTGCATTTGCGGGCGACGCAAATCCAGAACCCGGTGAGTCAGGCGTGTGGTTTCAGACAGGTTTTCATCATCCAGCTGGAAAGGGGGTGTGACCGAGGCATTCAGAATTTCAAGCCCCTTGCACAGTACTTCCACAGCACCGCTTTTCAGGTTGCTGTTTTCAGTACCCGATGGGCGGGCACGCACCAGGCCTTCCACACGCACGCAAAACTCATTGCGCAAGGTTTCGGCGGTAGCAAATACATCGGCCAGGTCGGGGTCGCACACCACCTGCACCAAACCTTCTCGGTCGCGAAGGTCGATAAAAATAACACCACCGTGGTCACGGCGACGTTGCACCCAGCCGCACAGGGCAATGGTTTGGCCCAAGTAGGCCTGTGACACATTGCCACAATAGTCAGTACGCATTTTCATGAATGTAAGTCTTGTTTAATGGGTTGATCCAACACGTCATCAGAAGGTGTCACCACCCCCAAGGACACAATGTACTTCAAGGCCTCGTCCACAGACAAACCGGACGGACGCAATAATTTCTCTGGAACCATGATCACGTATCCCGAGGCAGGGCTAGGCGATGTGGGCACGTAAACCGACACCAGCGGACCCTGATCATTCAGGTTTTCCAGCAAGCTGGGCGGCGGGGTTCCGGTCACAAAACCCAAGGCCCACACCCCGGGGTGTGGATAGGGCACCAACACCGAACGTGTGAACGCTTTGCCAGATGAGCTTAACAGCGTATCGGACACCTGCTTGACGCTGTTGTACACAATTTTGAACAAGGGAATGCGTGACAGCACCCAGTCACCGGCCTTGAATAACCAAGCCCCGAAATAATTGGCCGCCAACACCCCCGTGCCCAACAACACAGCAAGGGTCAAAATAACACCCAGCCCGGGAATATGCACACCCAGCCACACCCGGGGGTGCAGCGCATCGGGCAACAACATCAGGGTTTGGTCCATCAAACCCACCACCAAGGCCAATACCCACAAGGTGATACCCAAAGGCACCCAGATCAACAAACCCGTCAGCAGGTATTTCTTGATGATGTCCGAGTTCAAGACCCGTTCAGGCAACTTGGCCGATGACTTGGCTGTAGACTTAGCTGGCATCGGTACTTGGCGCCGTGGTTGAAGGTGGGCTTGCGCTTGGCGCCACAGTGGCTGCACCTGCTGCCGGCTTTTCCGAAGTGGACGAAGCAGTCGAACCAGCGGCCGACGATGCACCGCCACCGCCCCGGAAATCAGTGACATACCAACCCGAGCCTTTCAATTGAAAGCCCGCCGCAGTTACCTGCTTTGCAAAGCTGGCCTGCCCACAACTTGGACACTGGGTCAAAGGGGCATCGCTCAGTTTTTGCAACACGTCTTTTTCGAAGCCACACGCTTCACAGCGATACGCATAAATAGGCATTTCCGCTACACCTGCAAATACAAACGAAAAACTCCCCATTATAAGATGGAAGGCTTAAGAACTCCAACATCCTGAATTTCAACGACAAAAAAAGAGCGCTTTCCTTTCGAAAAGCGCCCTTCGTGTCGACGGAGTAGGCTGCCCCATTGAAGAATTCAGCCAATGACACTAGAACTACGCCGCCCTCTCTCTAGCAAAGAGCGGTTTTGGATCAACAGGCTCTTAAGCGGCCTGGTATCCTGCCTCCTGTTGACCCTGCTCCTTGGCTGACCAGCGATTAGCCCGCTTGAAGGTGCCCAGGTCATTGAACCGCACACCGTTCGCACGCATCACTTCGTGCGCCTTCTTGGCGGTCATTTGACGAATGTAGAACGGATCACGCACTACAAAGTGATGAATGCCGTGTGTTGAACCGAAGTTGAAACAGAACAGGTGGGGAATGATGAACCACTTGCTGTTCAAGACTTGACACTGCTGCACAAAGTTGCCGTCTTCAATGTCGCCGAAGTAATGCATGTTCGAACTGATGAAGTTGATGCTGAATGAACGCAACAGGTTGGGTGCAAAAATCAGCACAGCCACAGTATTGGCGGTGGCCACCAGCTCAGGTGTTACAAACGCGGGCCAAGGCACGCTGTAACCTACTGCCCAGGCTGCAGCTTCCACTGCCCAGTAAGCCACATAAGCGTGCCATCCAATGTAGAAAGCAGAGGCCAAGGGGAAGTTGCCGGCAGCACCCATCATCAACGCTTTCATGCGACGGTTTTTGGGAATCTTGAAAATACGCAGCACCACGCTCAATTCCAGATCGAACATCATCAACAAACGCAGGGGCGTAAAACGCTCGCCGTTGGTAATGGCGCGCTCTTCCAGATCGGTTTCTGTGCCGGAATGCTTGTGGTGGTGCAGGTGCAGGTGGCGACGTGCCCAAGGATTGATGGTGCTGGGGCGGCAAATCCACACCAGGGCCATCATCAGGTTGTGCATGAACTTGTTCTTGCGGAAATACATGTAGTGAATCAGGTCATGTTCCAGCTCATGCGTAAAGCTCAGGAAAATGGCGATCACCGGAATGGTCACGTACCAGGCCAGCACGCCTTCCAGGTAAGCCCAACCAGTCAACACCGCACCCGCCATGGACAGCAGCAAAATGGTCATGCCAATTGCGTCCTGATGCTTCAAAATCGGGTATTTGGCGCGAATTCTATCGCCTTCAGCGAGCACCGCAGTTTTAATGGCAGCAATGCGTTTTTGATCCAGCGCATTGATACTGTTCTGCTTGATTCGTGAACCACCTTCGGCTTTGGCCGACTGACTCATCAGCTTTTCACTCAAACTTGACATACTCTTGCCTCTTTATGATTTGGCTTTTGGTGATTGAAGTATGCTTGGGGTTGCGCAGTAAAGCTTGTTCTGAAACGCCAAGCTTATGACCTTCGGCGCCAAAATAAAGAAGCAATGAACAACAAAGCGTCCAACCCTACCAGCAACACCCCAACGGCCCTGGCCAGTTGGATGCGTGGCCTTGCCCGCGAACTTGAACACCAAGGCTGTGATGCACGCGCCTTGTTCAACGAGGCCGGGCTGGACTTTGCCCTGCTGGACGCACCTGAAGCGCGCTACCCCGTACCCCAAACAACCCTGCTGTGGCAAAAAGCAGTGGCTGCCACTGGCGACGAAACCTTGGGCATCAAGGCCATTCGGCACATTACCCCTGCCACCTTTCATGCCGTGGGCTTAAGCGTCATGGCCAGCGAAACCCTGGAACAGGCTTTTGGCCGAATGCGCCGGTTCGTGGACCTTGTGACCGACGCCAGCGAGATTGAGCTTTTGAGTACTCACGATGAATTTATTGTTGAGTTGAAATTAAGGGAGGGCGCACACCCTGCCCACCAGTCGACCGACGGATTTTTGTGTTTGCTGGCCAATGCAGGCAAAGGCTTGGGCGACCCCAGCCTGGTGCCACAACGGGTTGAACTAAGCCGCCCGGCGCCGCAGGTGCGCAATCTGGAATTTTTTGAAAAAAGTTTTGCAGCGCCGCTGAAGTTTGGCAGCAACACCATGCGCATTGTTTACGAACTTGCCATGGTGCGTACCCGGCTGAAAGGCGCCAACCCCTTGATCGCCGAGCACCTGGACCAAGCCAGCCAAGCGGCCATTGAAAGACTAAAACCCGCCAGCAGTGTGAGCAAAAAAATACGCGCTTGGGCAGTCAACCATTTGCCGCAAGGCGCACCCAGTATTGAAGAAGCTGCGTCGTACATGAATATGAGTGCCCGAAACCTGCAACGCAAGCTGGCCGACGAAGGCACCAACCTGGCAAGCATTGTGGACGAAATCAGGCAAACCGAGGCCACGCGTCGCCTGAAGCAAAGTCAGGATTCGCTCACCGCAATTGCACTCGACCTGGGTTTCTCTGACGCATCAGCCTTTAGCCGGGCCTGCAAACGCTGGTTTGGCAAAAGCCCCAGCGACATTCGCGGGGCCTAGTGCTTGACTTTATAGAGGTTCACACCTAACAACAGGGCACAGGTTTTGCACTGCAACAAAAGTAAATCTGATTCATGCCAAGTCTTACCGACGGCAACTTGATTACTTTTGATTGGAGTTGGTGCAATGCTAAGTAATAAACCTACACGATTCTTTCTCTCCTGCGCACTTGTTTTGCCCTTTGCACTGGGTGGGCTGATTGCATTTGGTGCAGCAAGCAGCAATTTGCAACAGCAGGACATCTCACCCAGCGTGCGCAACCAAGCCGGAGCAGCACGTGTTTCAGAACCCCTGGATTATCGATCTTCACAGATCATCGTCACCGACCCCGAAGGCATTGCTTACAACGCAGACGTGAATGCACTGGTGCGCTACCCACTGGACGGAGATGGACCCTTTCCAGTGGTGCTTTATTTGCATGGCCGCCACGTAACCTGCAGCTATTTGGGAACCGAATTTTTGAGTACTGGCGAATGCGATCTTGAACTGCCCAGCGTACTCGGCCAACCACTGAACGTGGTGAAATCGGTGGACAGCTACAAAGGCTACGATTACATGGCCAGAAATTTGGCTGCACACGGATATGTGGTGGTATCCATCAATGCCAACGATGTGAACGACAAAGACCTGGCTGGAGATGCAGGGGTTCAGGCACGATCCGAATTAATTTTGCACCACCTCGATATTCTGCGAGAAATCAACCGGACGGGCTTTTACAGCAAACTGGACGAACCCTACCTGCTGGCCAGTTTGCGGGGCAAAATCGACATGGGCAAGGTGGGCCTGATGGGCCATTCCCGCGGCGGGCAAGGCGTAACGCATTCACTCAGTGTGAACCAGGCACGTGGCCCCACGCTGGAAGTAGGTGAAGTAACGCCAGCTGGCAGCGCATTCAACCAGCCACACAATATCAGCGCTGTGTTTGCCCTGGCCCCGACCAACTTCGACATCATCACCGCGCCCAACGCCACTTTTGCGGTATTACTGCCCTATTGCGACGGGGATGTTTCCAACCTGCAAGGTGCATTCATGTATGACGAAAGCCGCAATCTGGAGGAAACCACACCCAGTCGAAAGTTTCAACTCGTCACAATGGGCGCAAACCACAATTTCTACAACACCACATGGTCTGGGGATGATTATTCCAACAGTGACTCTTGGTGCGACAGTGCTGCTGAAACGAGTGGACGTGACAGCCCGATTGACCAACGTCGACATGGCGAATTCTTGATGTCTTCTTTCTTTCGTCTTTTCTTGGGCAATGAAACGCAATTCTCGCCCTACTGGTCAGGCATGGCCAGCCTGCCTGCAGACGCCTGCCCTGTGGGTTCGGCCAACGCGGGGCAACGGTGTGATGAACGTGTGCACTTGACCATACAAACCCCCAAGGAACAACGCCTTGAAATTGACAACACAGCCACTGCCACCTCATTGACAAGCAACCAGCTGGGCGGCGCAAACAGCACCAGTGACACGGATCGTTTTGAGTTTTGCTCAACCCGCAATGAATCGGGCACCGTGAACTCGACTGGCTGTCCAAGCCTGCGCACCTGGGCCACCAGTGGCCAGCTTTATCTGGAATCTGACAACAGTGAATCACGCTTCAAAACCCAGCTGAATGATCTGGACGTGACCCCTTATGACAGCCTGACATTCAGGGTTGGCGTACCAGTGAAGGCTGCCGAGAACAATCCGCTGACAACGGCTCCCAACATGCGTGCCATGCTCACCGACACCTTTGGACAAAGCACTGTAGTCGATGTCGCCAGCTATTCAAACGCTCTGTATTTGCCGCCTGGAGACCCGCTGAACACCGAAGGTGCGAAAACCTTGTTGAACATGATTCGCCTGCCGCTGGCCAGCTTTCAAGGCGTTGATTTTGAGCATTTGGCCACTCTGGAATTGATTCATGTTGGCCCTACCCAACTACAGCTGACCGATTTTCAATTTCAGGCACTGGCAGGTGAGCTTCAGCTTTCCGACTCTGACACTGGAACACCTGTGGTAGTAACCCCCAACGAAGGTTCAGGAAACACAGTAAACGCGGACAGTGCTTCAGGGGGAGGTGGCTCAACCACACTGCCGGGGCTGACGGCGTTGGCACTCTGCTTGCTGGCATTCAAACGCAAGCGGGGTGCTAAGGGCGAGCCTCATAATGTGTAAATGAGCTGATTTCACCCTGTTTGCTCACCAGCAACACATTGTATTCAGCCCGTTTGCTGGGGTAATCAGGGTGTTCCATGCCAGGAGAACCCATGGGCATGGCTGGCACCGACAGGCCCACCACATTGGCGGGCTTTTCGGTCAACAATTTCTTGATATCGTCAGCGGGCACATGACCCTCGATGGCATAGCCTGCCACTTTGGCACTGTGGCAACTCCCGTACTGCTGTGGCATGCCCAAAGCCGCCCTGAAAGAGTCCGTGTTTTGAACATCATTCACCTTCACGGTGAAGCCGTTCTCCTCCAGGTGCTCAACCCACTCCGAGCAACAACCACAGGTGGGCGTTTTCCACACCTCGACGAAACTGTCTCCTTGCTGAGCCACATCAGCCGGCTTGTCACCGCAAGCCGCGATCACGCCCGAGCAAGCCACCAGCAAAGCGCCCAGCCAATAATTCGTTCGAAAATTTTTCATTGAATCAACTCACTTTGAATTCAGTATCAATCAAACCTGGAAGCACCAAACGAAGTTGATCGCCGCTTTTTAGAGCCCCAACACCCTCGGGAGTTCCGGTGAAAACAAGATCACCTTCCTGCAAGGTAAACACCTGGCTTAAATAACGCACGATAAACGGAATGGGAAACAGCATTTTTCGGACATCGCCATGTTGGCGAATTTGCCCGTTCAAATGCATTTGAAACTCAATATTGTGCGGGCGTTCAATGTGTTCAGCGGGCACAAACTGCGTCACTGTGGCCGCACAGTCAAAACCCTTGGCCACAGCCCAGGGCAAGCCGCCCTGCTTGGCTTTGGTTTGCAGGTCTCGCGCAGTCAAGTCCAAGCCCAGGCCATAGCCAGCAATGTGTTTCAATGCCTTGTCCTCGGCAATATTTTTCCCGCCTTGCCCCACCAGCAACACCAACTCGGCCTCGTAGTGAACATCGCCGGAATGCGCAGGCAAAACAATGGGTGTTCCCGGCGTATGCAAAGCCGAGGTGGGTTTGATAAACACCACCGGATCTTCTTCGGGGCGATTGCCCAACTCGGCAATGTGCGCAGCATAATTTCGGCCGATGCAGAAAATATTACGAACCTGTACTGCTTTGGTTTGCTGGGCCAACAAGGCAATGTGAGGCATGGAAGTGTCCTGTTTAAAGCGATTGTCTTGCAATTGTGCATCAAGACAAAGTCTCGTCCATAAGGACGAGACGATTTCAGTTGCGCAAGGTACCTGAATTTGTCACCATCAAAAAAAATCGAACTCACCGCATGAAATTACTTGTTGTTGACGATCATTTGCTGTTTCGCGAAGGGTTACGCCACATATTACTGAGGCTTGACCAAACTGTTGACATTCACGAATGCGGTACTGTTCAGGATGCAATAGAAATCGCCAAGCAAATCACCGAATTTGATCTTGTTTTACTGGACATGCAGTTACCAGGCCTTCAAGGACTGGAGGGTCTGCATGCATTAAAGGGGGCTTTCCCCACCAGCCCAATCACCTTGATTTCCGGCGTTGCAGACCAACGCGCAATTGCAGAGGGAATACGCAGTGGCGCCCAAGGCTTTGTCTCGAAATCCGGCAGCGCGGAAGACATGCTGAATGGTCTCAGAAAAGTGATCAACGGCGAACACCACATACCCCCTGAGATCAGCAACTCACAAGGAGATGGCATTCGGCTGGATCAAACCTATCACCTCACGCCGCGGCAGATCGAGGTGTTGGCCCAGTTGTGTGAAGGACATTCCAACAAGGAAATTGGACGCACACTGTGCATGAGCGAGAACACAGTGCGTTGCCACGTGGCCAGCGTATTTCGAGCCTTGGGCGCGAAATCAAGAACCGAAGCAGCCATATTGGCCAAACGCAAGGGTTTGCTGTGACCGCCGCGTTGAACATCAGCGACGATCAGTACAAACCACTCATTCTTAAAGAACAGACACGCCTGCTTTTTGAACACCTGCCATTCGTGCTGATTGGAAGCCTGGTTTCTGCCACGGGCGTCGCCGTGATTCTTTGGAATGAAGTTGCGCATTCCGTACTTCTTGGTTGGACGGCGCTGGTCTACCTGTTGTGCCTTGCACGCTGGAAAATTCGTCAATACTTTATGCGACTGGGCACCGATTATGACGCCAATCGCTGGATACACGTGGCTACAGCACTCACCGCGTTGGCAGGACTGCTGTGGGGAAGCATGGGTGTTCTGTTTTTTGAAGACACGCCACTGGTGCTCATGACGCTGGTCATTGTTTTGGGCGGCATGACTGCGGGTGCGGTTTCATCCCACAGCTGCCACCTTCCAGCTTACATTGCCTTTGCAGTGCCTGCTGTAAGCCCGTTCGCCTTGCGCTGCTTCGCCGAGCTGGATGGTTTTCACATCGTTCTTGGCACCCTTTCACTCACCTTCATGTTGGTGAATATTCTGTATGGCCGCAACTTGCAGGGAAACTTGCTTGAAACCATGCGACTGCGGTTCCAAAACGCCGACCTTGTGGTGGCACTGACCCATCAAAAAGAGGCTGTTGAGCAGGCAAGCCTGGCCAAAACACGGTTTTTGGCCGCAGCAAGCCATGACCTTCGGCAACCAGTGCAGGCCATTGAACTGTTTGTCGATGTACTTGATCAAGATCTCAAGGACACGCCGGCCACCGTGATGCTGAACCGTATTCGTGCTGCCGGTCGAGGACTTGAGACCTTATTGAATGCCCTGCTCGATTTTTCGAAAATTGATGCTGCGGCAATTACTCCGGACAAAAAACATTTTCCGATTCAATCGATTTTTGATGTGCTTCACACCGATTTTTGTGCCCAAGCAGACCGCAAGGGTATTTCCATTCGTTTTGTAGGAAGCAGGCTTTGTGTGCATAGCGACCCCAATTTGCTTGAACGAATACTGCGCAACTTTGTGTCCAACGCGATCAAATACACGCCAGCTGGAAGTGTGTTGATTGGGTGCCGAAGACAGGAAAGCGATGTCCGGATTGAGGTTCATGACACAGGCATCGGAATTCCAGACAAGGCACGCGAAAAGGTTTTCAAGGAATTCGTGCAACTGGACAACCCCGAGCGAGATCGCGAGAAAGGACTAGGCCTGGGTTTGTACATTGCCAGCAGCCTGGCGGGTTTGCTGGGACACCCCATCAGGCTGAATTCCACTGTGGGTCGCGGCTCTGTGTTTTCAGTCACGGTACCCCTCGGAAAAACTCAAACCGAAACACCCGACCAACTTGTACAGCCAAGCCCAAACCAGGGGTTGCGAGACAAAACTGTGCTGTTTATCGATGACGATCCGAATTTGAGAGTGGGTGTTGCCGAAATGCTGGAACGTTGGGACTGCGCCGCGGTTACCGCTGAATCCGCACAGGAAGCACTCGAACTGATGCAGATGAGTGGATTTGTACCCGATGTGATCGTGGCCGACTATCGCCTTCGACACGATGAAACGGGTGTTCAGGCCATTAAAGCCATTCAGGCCCGCTGGGGCACAGTGCCCGCCGCCATTCTGACCGGTGACACCGAGCCCGACCGCATTCGCGAGGCTCGGTCATCAGGATTCCCATTGGTTCACAAACCACTGAGTGCGGCCAAGTTGAGAACCTTGCTGACACACTTGCTTGGTAAACCCTAGATACCTGCCTCTTTCAAAAAAGGACCAAAGCAGGTGTCAAGCTCAGCCTTCTGGCACATCATGAATTTGGAGCCCGTGGCATGCATCACGATGTAATTGGTCGCCACATTGCCATTCGGCACTTTGTGACCCATGCAATCGGGTTGGTCGTTCACCTGCACCACCGTGTCGACCCAAGTGTAGAAGCCCTGCGCATTTGGCCGCAAGCTGATGTCATACCGGGTTTGCACCACCTGCCCGCCGCTCAGAATTTGGGTGGTGCCATCGGTACGAATGTCGTAGATTTCAGCGCAGTTTTGTTCAGGCAGATTGATTCGCCACAAGCCCACCAGCGGGTGCTCCTGAGGCAATGCGGTGTCCGCATGAACGGCGGCAGAAAAAGCTATCGAGAACACACTCAGCAAAACGACCCTGTAATTCATGTAGCCCCCTGCAACGTTACTTACGCAAACAGCATACTGAGGCTTACTGGGTAGAGCAAGCCGGAATCAAAAAAAGCCTGTACCCAAAAAGGAGACAGGCTTTTGGAGTTACTGCAAAACAACAATCAGAACGGAATGTCATCATCCAGATCGGCTACGCTTTGTGGGGCTGAGCGCTGCGGTGCAGGTGCAGATGAACGCATGCTGCTGCCACCCGAGTTGCGGCTAGGCGCTGGCGACTGATCAAAATCATCGCCTGCCCCCATGGATGAACCACCGCCGCCACCACCGCCCTCACGACCACCCAGCAATTGCATCTGATCTGCAATAATTTCAGTGGTGTATTTATCCACGCCCGACTGGTCTTGCCACTTGCGTGTTTTCAGACGGCCCTCGATATACACCGAGCGGCCTTTCTTGCAGTACTCGCCTGCAATTTCCGCCAGGCGGCCATAAATTACAACACGGTGCCATTCAGTTTCTTCGCGCTTTTCACCCGTGTTTTTGTCTTTCCAGCTGCTCGACGTGGCCAAGGCCAGGTTCACTACAGCACCGCCATCGGGCAGGTAGCGCACGTCGGGGTCTTTGCCCAAATTACCAACCAGAATTACTTTGTTTACTGAGGCCATGGAATGAATTGCTCCTTAAATTCTTGAATACGTATTGAAATGCATTTGAGCGAGACTACTTATTGCCGCGCTGAGTTGAGTTTGCCAAGTGTGACTAAGCAAGTGGACTTGTTGAGCCATCAGCAGGTACCTGAACTGCGGCCACCGTGGCTGCGCGTGGGGGCAAGGCTTTAATACCCATGGCCAACAAAAACCACGCAACCACCAGAAACAACACACATTCAAACACACCTTGCGCGCCCAGGTGGCGAAACGCAAGCCCGCCCAAAGCGCCACCTGCAAAAAGCCCCAATGCCTGAGAAGTATTATATACACCCAAAGCCAAACCCCGGTGACTGAGGGGTGCCACTCGTGACACCCACGAGGGAAGGGTAGCCTCAAGCAAATTAAAGCCCACAAAGTAGGCAAGTAACAGCACAACCAGCGCCCAGCCTTGGTTTGAAAACAACACGAAACCCAAAAGCACCGCACCCATCAGGCCGATTGAACCCAGTTTCACCTGCTTGGTTTTCGCTTTTTTCTCGGCCCACACCATCAGTGGCACCATCAGCACGAACGAGCCCAATACCACCGGCAAATACACCTTCCAGTGTTCAGCCAGTGGCAATTCAAGACTGCTGAGCAGCAGGCTGGGCACCACCACAAAAAGGGACATTTGCGTTAAATGCAGGGTAAAAATACCCAGGTTCAAGCGCAGCAAATCGGGCTGGGTAAGCACGGCCCAGCCATCGGCAAAACTGCCCTTGAGCTTGGCTTCCTGATCGGCCAAATTGGGGGTGGGCAACAGCCAAATCACCACACCAATGCCCAGAATACTCAGCACACCGGTCATGGCAAACAGCCCGCTTAAGCCAAAAAACTTGTACAACACCGGCGAAAACACAAGCGACAAAGCAAAAGTAACGCCAATGGAGGCACCAATCATGGCCATGCCTTTGGAGCGCACTTCATCGCGGGTTACATCGGCCAGCAAGGCCGACAGGGCTGCCGAAATGGCACCAGCGCCCTGCAAGGCGCGCGCCCACACAAGCTGCTCTACTGTTTCGGCCACATAGCCCAACCAGCAACCAGCAGCAAACAACAACAGGCCACCGATAATAATGGGCTTTCTGCCCAGTTTGTCTGAGGCCCAACCCAAGGGAATTTGCATACAAGCCTGTGCAAGGCCATAAATACCCATGGCCAGGCCCACCAAGCTTAAATTGTCCCCACCAGGCATACCTGCAGCATGCAAGGAGAACACGGGCAAAATCATGAACATGCCAAACATGCGCAACGCGTAAATGCTGGCCAGCCACCCGGCCGCTTTGCGCTCGGCGGGCAGCATTTTGAAAGCATCGGGGGCTGCGGTATGGCTCACGGTCTTGCGGCTCATGTGTGATTGAAATTCAAGGGCTTGAACAACCCTTGCAGATGTCTTGTTCCGGGAAACCGTCTATAGTATCAGGTTGGCCGCTGATTCCATTTGTTGTACCGCATGAACTCCATACGCATTCGTGGCGCTAGAACCCACAACCTGAAAAACATTTCGCTCGACCTGCCCCGCGACTCGCTTGTGGTGCTGACCGGGCTGTCTGGCTCGGGCAAATCCAGCCTGGCCTTCGACACCTTGTATGCCGAAGGACAACGCCGTTACGTGGAAAGTTTGTCGGCATACGCCCGCCAGTTCTTGCAGTTGATGGAAAAACCCGATGTGGACTTGATCGAGGGGCTGTCCCCCGCCATTTCCATTGAACAAAAAGCCACCAGCCACAACCCGCGCTCCACCGTGGGTACAGTGACTGAAATTCACGACTACCTGCGCTTGCTGTTTGCCCGTGCCGGCACACCCCGTTGCCCTGAACATGACCTTGAACTGAGTGTGCAGACAGTTTCAGAGATGGTGGACACCGTACTGAGCTGGCCCGAGGAAGCGCGCATCATGATTCTTGCGCCGGTGTTGAACCAGCGAAAAGGCGAACATGTGGATTTGCTCAACGACCTGCGCGCGCAGGGCTTCGTGCGCATTCGCCTGAAAAAGGGCCCACAAGACGCGCCCGAAATTCTGGAACTGGACAAACTCCCGCCGCTGGACAAACACCACAAGCACAATCTGGACGTGGTGGTTGATCGCCTGAAAGTGCGCGTGGATGCCCGCCAGCGCCTGGCAGAAAGTTTCGAGACTGCACTGCGGCTAAGCGATGGCAAAGCCATCGCAGTGAACCTGGACACGAACACTGAAACCGTGTTTTCCAGCAAATTTGCCTGCCCGGTGTGCGACTACAGCCTGACCGAACTGGAACCCCGCTTGTTCTCGTTCAACAACCCGGCTGGCGCCTGCCCGGTGTGCGATGGCCTGGGCCATGAAACCTTTTTCGACCCTTTGCGCGTGGTGGCCCACCCCGATATATCGCTGGCTGCGGGCGCAATCAGCGGCTGGGATCGCCGCAATGCCTTGTACTACCAAATGATTCAAAGCCTGGCTGCGCATTATGGCTTCGACCCGGAATCGCCCTGGAACGAGTTGCCAGAAGATGTGCAGCAGGTGGTGTTGTATGGTTCTGGCAGCGAGCAAATTACGTTCACCTATTTGAGTGAACGCAGCAAACCGGTGGCCAAAACCCATGCCTTTGAAGGCATTTTGCCCAACCTCACACGCCGCCACCGCGACACCGACTCTTCTGCGGTACGCGATGAACTGGGCAAGCTGATGGCGGTGCGAAGTTGCCAAGCCTGCCAAGGCTCACGCCTGAAAACCGGCGCTCGTCATGTGTTCATTGGCGAACACGAACACCGCAAGGCCTTGCACCAGGTCACTGAGCTGCCCATTCACAAAGCACTGAGTTATTTTGAAGCCATGCAAATGCAGGGTGCCAAAGGGCAAATTGCAGAAAAAATTGTGGTGGAGATCAAGGCGCGTTTGCAGTTTTTGAACGACGTGGGCTTGAACTATTTAACGCTGAACAGAAGTGCAGATACGCTAAGCGGCGGTGAAAGCCAGCGCATACGGCTGGCCAGCCAGATTGGTTCCGGGCTTACCGGCGTGATGTATGTGCTGGACGAGCCCTCGATTGGTTTGCACCAGCGCGACAACGATCGCCTGATACAAACCCTGTTGCGTCTGAAAAATTTGGGCAACACTGTGCTGGTGGTTGAACACGATGAAGACGCCATTCGCTGCGCCGATTATGTGGTGGACATGGGTCCTGGCGCCGGCGAACACGGTGGCCAGGTGGTTGCACAAGGCACACCTGCTGAAATTCTGGCCAGCCCGGAATCGCTGACTGGCCAGTACCTGAATGGCAAGCGGAAAATTGAACGCCTAAGCCCACTGCGCTTGCCCGACCCGGCGCGCATGCTGACCATTCACAATGCCACTGGCAACAATTTGAAAGACGTTACCGCCAGCGTTCCCGTGGGCTTGTTTGTATGCGTGACGGGTGTTTCAGGTTCAGGCAAATCAACCCTGATCAACGACACTTTACTGGCCGAAGCCGCACACCAGTTGAACCGTGCGCACAAGGAAGGCGCACCACACAGCCACATCAGCGGGCTTGAACATTTCGACAAAGTCATTGCAGTCGACCAAAGCCCGATTGGCCGCACACCCCGAAGCAACCCGGCAACCTACACGGGTTTGTTCACGCCCATTCGTGAATTGTTCGCAGGCGTGCCCGCCTCGCGCGAGCGCGGTTACGATGTGGGCCGCTTTTCATTCAACGTAAAAGGTGGGCGCTGTGAAGCCTGCCAGGGCGATGGTGTGGTGAAAGTGGAAATGCACTTTTTGCCCGACTTGTATGTGCCTTGCGACGTGTGCCACGGCAAGCGTTACAACCGTGAAACACTTGAAATTTTGTACCGTGGAAAAAGCATTGCCGAGGTACTGGAATTAACAGTTGAACAGGCGTTGGAAGTGTTCGCGGCTGTACCCAATATTGCACGCAAACTACAAACCCTGATTGATGTGGGTCTTGGTTATATTCGCCTTGGGCAATCGGCCACCACGCTGTCGGGCGGCGAAGCACAGCGGGTAAAGTTGTCGCTTGAGCTTTCAAAACGCGACACCGGCAAAACCTTGTACATACTGGATGAGCCCACCACTGGCCTGCACTTTCATGACATTGCCATGTTGCTGAAAGTATTGAACCCGCTGGTTGAACAAGGCAATACCGTGCTGGTGATTGAGCACAACCTTGACGTGATTAAATGCGCAGACTGGGTGCTGGACATGGGCCCAGAAGGTGGCGACAACGGCGGCATGCTGATTGCTGAGGGCACACCCATGGACATTGCAAAAAATGCAAACAGCCACACCGGAAAATTTTTGGCCCGCTTTTACAACGACGAGTCTGACAAAGCACAACGCGCCAACGGCTTGTAGTTAAACGCGCACTTTGTTTGCATTCAACAAATCGATTCCACGGGCGAGATCACCTCGGGCCTGGTCGTTGAGCGGTTCGCTTTGTACCCTGTAGGTTAAGTTGTCGACCAGCGCTTGAAGCGGAATGACATTGACTCCTCCGTGCATCTGCCGGTGTTCAAAACCCCGACCAGCTACGCTATTCCTGGCGGGCACTACATCCACTACCAGTGATTCACGCCCCTGCCCTGCCCAGCTCAGGCTTTCGGTGTTGCCAGGCTCGGATTTAAACCCGAGTTGACTCAAGCCCTGATGATCAAGATCGGACAGACGATCCATGGCAGAGGGGCTAACCACCACATCCAGATCATTGGGTCTACGTGCGGTTGAGTCTGTAATCGATCGATGATGAAGCGCCAAGGCAACACTTCCTCCGATTGCATACTCGCTGGCACTGCCAAACAGTTCATTCAAACCCAACAGTAATTTGCCTGCATCGGGCGTGTTCAAAATTTCAGCCAAGGCAGCGCTAATGGCTGGCGGCTGTTTGTTCAAGACTTGTGGGTCGACGGGCAAACCATGGCTGGTGCGCACAAGGCTAGGTACAGGCACATCAAGGCTTAGGTTAAATGAAGGTGGTCTCATGACTGTTGGCTGCACGTTTGAAGGACTACTGAGTAGCTACATCATGGCGAGAGTTCCGGGCTGAAACCGGGTCATTTTTTCAGTCATGTACAATAGGTGGCTCTTTTTAGCAGTGGGAGCACCATGAACGAACAACTCGAAACCCTATTCAAATACATCGAACCAGCCAAGCTGCTGGACCTTGGTTTGCAAGCCGCAAAATTTTTTCTGGTCATCGTAGTTGCCCTGATTGTGTTGCGCTTGGTAAAAACAGCAATCGATCGCGTGGGTATGCGCATGCAGGCACGCAGCAAAACGCTGGATGATCAAAAACGAATCGAAACCCTGATGCGCGTGCTGAAATACGTGGCCAATGTGGTCATTTTGCTGCTCGGCGCGTTGATTGCCTTGGGCACCATTGGTATATCCATTGCCCCTGTGCTGGCCGCTGCCGGTGTGGTGGGTTTGGCCGTTGGTTTTGGCGCACAAAGTTTGGTGAAAGATTACTTCACCGGTATTGTGCTGCTGATCGAAAACCAGATTCGCGCCGGCGACTTCATTGAAGTGGGTGGCAAAAGCGGCACGGTCGAAAATGTAACTCTGCGATATGTGCGTTTGCGTGACGCACACGGCAATGTGCATTTTGTTCCAAACGGTCAGATTGATTCGGTGACCAACTCCACCATGGACTTTGCCTATGCAGTTGTTGATGTGGGCATCGCCTACAAAGAGGAAGTCGACGTAGCCATTCAGGTGATGCAAAAAGTGGGCACTGAATTGGCTGAAGACAAAGAGTGGGGAGCGAAGATTACCGAACCCATGTCGACCTTTGGTGTGCAAGAACTTGCCGATTCAGCCGTGATTGTTCGCGTGCGATTTAAAACGCTGCCAGGCGAGCAATGGGGCGTGCGCCGTGAGTACAACAAGCGCATTAAGGCGGCGTTTGACAATGTTGGCATTGAAATTCCATTCCCGCATGTCACCATGTGTCCAAGTGGTGGAAGTGCTGTGGAGCTGCCAGCGCAGATCTCGTAGAGCTGAGTTTCAGAGCAGGGTGAGGTTTGTGTGCTGCGCCGACACAACCCACCGATGCACAACAAAAAAGCCGCTGGTCGAAACCAGCGGCTTTTTTACGACTTATTTTATGACTTAGTAAATTCCGATTAACGCGGCAGTACAGTAGCGCCCATCAGGAACTCGTCCACTTCGCGTGCCGCCTGGCGACCTTCACGAATCGCCCACACCACCAAAGATTGACCACGGCGCATGTCGCCCGCAGCAAATACCTTGTCCACATTGGTGCGGTAGCAGCCATCACCATCGGTGGTGGCTTTGGCATTGCCGCGGTTGTCTTTCTCAACACCGAAAGCATCCAAAATACTTTTCGCAGGGTTGGTAAAGCCCATGGCAAACAGCACCAGGTCCGCATCGACCACGAACTCGGAACCTGCAATTTCCTGCATTTTCATTTGGCCGGTGGCTTCGTCTTTCACCCATTCAACTTTCGCGCACTTGGCTGCTTTCACATTGCCTTTGCCATCGTCGATGAATTCTTTGGTGGTCACTGCCCAGTCGCGTGCCACGCCTTCTTCGTGGGAAGAAGAGGTGCGCATTTTCATGGGCCAGTATGGCCACACCAAAGGCTTGTTTTCCTCTTCGGGTGGCTGGGGCATCAATTCAATTTGCGTAACCTGCTTGGCACCATGGCGGTTGGAGGTACCCACGCAATCGGAACCCGTGTCGCCGCCACCAATCACCAGCACACTTTTCTTCGTGGCCATGATTTGGTCTTTCAACTTGTCACCGGCGTTCACGCGGTTTTGCAATGGCAAGAATTCCATCGCAAAGTGAACACCCTTCAACTGGCGACCAGGAATTGGCAAGTCGCGTGGTACTTCTGAACCACCCGTTAAAATAACGGCGTCAAACTGAGCCATCAATTCTTTCGGTGTAATGGTTTCCTTGGCCAAATTGGTAATGCCACCCTCGGCCAGCTTTTCGCCCACGAACACGCCGGTTTTGAAGGTGACACCTTCGGCCTGCATTTGCTCGACGCGACGATCAATGTGGAATTTCTCCATCTTGAAGTCGGGGATGCCGTAACGCAGCAAACCACCAATGCGGTCGTTCTTTTCAAACACAGTAACATCGTGACCCACACGCGCCAGCTGTTGTGCAGCGGCCATGCCTGCGGGGCCTGAACCCACCACAGCCACTTTCTTGCCGGTTTTCTGGGCGGGCACCTGGGGCACTACCCAGTTGTTTTCCCAGCCTTTGTCGATGATTGCGTGCTCAATACTCTTGATGCCTACGGGTTCTTCGTGAATACCCAGTGTGCAAGCCGCTTCACAGGGAGCCGGGCAAATGCGGCCCGTAAATTCCGGGAAGTTGTTGGTGCTGTGCAGGGTGTGCAAAGCCGCCTTCCAGTCTTGCTTGTAAACCAGATCATTGAAGTCGGGGATGATGTTGTTGACCGGGCAGCCGTTGTTACAAAACGGAATACCGCAGTCCATGCAACGTGCACCCTGAATTTTGGCTTCGTCGTCGTTCAGCGTAATAACAAATTCTTTGTAGTGCTTGACGCGCTTTTCGGGAGCCTCGCTGGCTTCCTTCAAACGCTCAAACTCCATAAATCCTGTGACCTTTCCCATTTTTCAAATCCTCACTAACAGGTTGGTTCTCAAGCAGCCACGACAGGTTTTTCCTGCGCTGCCACGTACAGTTCTTTCAAGGCGCGGCGGTATTCTGTCGGGAATACTTTCACGAACTTTTTGCGCTCAGTGCCCCAGTTTTCCAGAATTTCCTTGGCACGTTCGCTGCCGGTGTAACGGGCATGGCGTTCGATCAGGCTCTTCAGAATCACTTCATCGGGCTGACGGTCCGCACCACGTGCGGGGCTGTGCCAAATTTCGCGGTTGCCCAAAGCTTCCTGTTCGGTTGCAGGCACCACTTCTTCCAGCTCAACCTGCGCCATGTTGCAACGCTTGGCAAACAGGCCGTCGATGTCGTACACGTACGCCATACCGCCGCTCATGCCCGCTGCAAAGTTGCGGCCGGTTTCACCCAGCACAACCACAGTACCGCCAGTCATGTATTCGCAACCGTGGTCACCAGTGCCTTCAATCACAGCGGCCGCGCCTGAATTGCGAACTGCGAAACGTTCGCCAGCCACACCGCTCAGGAATGCTTCACCAGCAATTGCGCCGTACAACACCGTGTTGCCCACAATCATGTTTTCTTCAGACAAACCACGGAAGTCGTTGGTAGGGCGAACAATGATTCGACCACCACTCAAGCCCTTGCCCACGTAGTCGTTGCCCTCACCCACCAGGTCCGCGGTTACACCGTGGGCCAGGAATGCGCCGAAGGATTGACCCGCAGTGCCGGTGAACTGAATGTGGATGGTGTCGTCTGGCAAGCCTGCATGACCGTACTTCTTGGCCACTTCGCCGGACAACATGGCACCCGCAGTGCGGTTCACGTTCTTGATCGGTGTAATGAAAGAAACGCGCTCGCCCTTTTCCAAAGCTGGCTTGGCCAGTTGAATCAATTTCTGATCCAGTGCCTTGTCCAAACCGTGATCCTGGCTGCCTGTGTGCAACAAAGGCTCTGTGGTGCCTTCAGGTACCCACAGCAAACGGCTGAAGTCCAGACCCTTGGCCTTCCAGTGGGTGATGCCTTTTTTCATGTCCAGCAAATTTGCGCGACCAATCAGGTCATCAAACTTGCGAATACCCAACTGCGCCATAATTTCGCGCACTTCGTTGGCCACGAAGAAGAAGTAGTTCACCACATGTTCTGGCTTGCCGGTGAACTTCTTGCGAAGTTCGGGGTTCTGTGTGGCAACACCCACTGGGCAGGTGTTGAGGTGGCACTTGCGCATCATGATGCAACCTTCGACTACCAGCGGTGCGGTGGCAAAGCCGAATTCGTCGGCACCCAACATGGCACCAATCACCACGTCGCGGCCGGTTTTCATTTGACCATCAACCTGTACGCGAATGCGACCACGCAAGCCGTTCAACACCAGAGTTTGCTGTGTTTCGGCCAAACCCAGTTCCCAATTGGTACCAGCATGCTTGATGGAGGATACGGGCGATGCACCTGTACCGCCGTCTTGCCCGGCGATCACCAAGTGATCGGCCTTGGCTTTGGACACACCTGCTGCAATCGTGCCCACGCCCACTTCAGACACCAGCTTCACTGAAATGGAAGCCTGCGCATTCACGTTTTTCAAATCGTGAATAAGTTGGGCCAAATCTTCAATGGAGTAAATGTCGTGGTGCGGGGGCGGGGAAATCAGGCCCACGCCAGGCACGGAATAGCGCAGCTTACCGATGTAATCTGATACCTTGCCACCGGGCAACTGACCGCCCTCGCCTGGCTTGGCACCTTGCGCCATTTTGATCTGGATTTGATCAGCGGAAGTCAGGTACTCGGCAGTTACGCCGAAACGGCCTGAAGCAACCTGCTTGATGCGTGAGCGCAGTGAATCGCCTTTCTTCAAGGGGAAGTCGGCAACCACGACATCGCCCAGTTCACTCTTGAGCGTGGCGCCTTCGCCAATGGGGCCAGTGCCCGGGCCAAACTTGTCAAGGCCGGCACGCAACTCAGCGCTGTAACGCTTTTCATCCTCACCGCCTTCACCGGTGTTGCTCTTGCCGCCAATGCGGTTCATGGCAACGGCCAGTGTTGAATGCGCCTCAGTCGAGATGGAACCCAGTGACATGGCACCGGTTGCAAATCGCTTCACGATTTCTTCAGCGGCTTCCACTTCTTCAATTGGAATGGCTTTGGAAGGATCGATCTTGAACTCGAACAAGCCACGCAAGGTCATGTGGCGCTTGCTTTGATCATTGATGATCTGCGCGTATTCCTTGTAAGTATTGTAAGTGCCGGAACGGGTGGCGTGCTGCAATTTCGCAATTGCATCGGGGGTCCACATGTGTTCTTCACCACGGGTACGCCAGGCGTATTCACCACCCGCATCCAGAGCACCTGCCAACACGGGGTCTGGGCTGAATGCAGCCTGGTGTACACGAATGGCTTCCTCGGCCACCTCGAATACGCCAATGCCTTCCACCTTGGTGGGGGTGCCTGCAAAGTAGGCATCGATAAATGCCTGGTTCAAACCCACGGCTTCGAAAATTTGCGCGCCGGTGTAGCTCATGTAGGTAGAAATGCCCATCTTGGACATCACTTTCATCAAGCCCTTGCCCACCGCCTTGATGTAGTTGTACACGGCTTTTTCCGGGCTCAGGTCGCCAGGCAAACCTTTGCTCATGTCAGCAATGGTTTCCATGGCCAGGTAGGGGTGCACTGCTTCAGCACCGTAACCGGCCAACAAAGCAAAATGGTGGGTTTCACGGGCAGACCCAGTTTCAACCACCAGGCCGGTGGAGGTGCGCAAGCCCACTTTCACCAAATGCTGGTGAATGGCAGACACGGCCAACAATGCCGGAATGGCCACGTTGTCACGGCTCATCATGCGGTCGGTGATGATCAGAATGTTCACACCCTGTTTCACGGCATCGCGGGCTTCGGCACACAGGGAAGCGATGCGCGCTTCAATGCCTTCCTTGCCCCAGGCCACTGGGTAACAAATGTTCAGTTCGTGGCTGGTGAATTTGCCGCCAGTGAAGGCTTCAATGTTGCGAATCTTCGCCATGTCTTTGGAAGTGAGCACAGGCTGTGACACTTCAAGACGCATGGGCGGGTTGATGTTGTTCAAATCCAGCAGGTTTGGCTTGGGACCGATGAAGCTGTTCAAGCTCATCACCAGGTTTTCACGGATCGGGTCGATCGGGGGGTTGGTCACCTGCGCGAACAACTGCTTAAAGTAGTTGTACAGCGGCTTGAGCTTGTTGGACATCACCGCCAATGGGCTGTCGTTGCCCATGGAGCCAGTCGCCTCTTCCCCGCTTTGCAGCATGGGGGCCATCAGGAATTTGAGGTCTTCCTGGGTGTAACCAAATGCTTGCTGGCGATCCAGCAAAGTTTCATTGGGTTCGATGGGCTCAGGCTGCCCTTCCACTTCATCCAGCTTCACACGAATGGTATCAATCCACTGCTTGTAAGGCTTGGCGGCGCTAAGCTGGTTCTTCAACTCGTCGTCGTTAATAATGCGGCCAGCTTCCATGTCGATCAGGAACATTTTGCCGGGCTGCAGGCGCCACTTCTTCACAATCTTGCTTTCTGGAATTGGCAATGTGCCAGATTCAGAAGCCATCACAACCAAATCGTCTTCGGTCACGATATAACGCGCTGGGCGCAAGCCGTTGCGGTCAAGCGTGGCACCAATCTGCTTGCCATCGGTGAAGGCCATGGCGGCAGGACCGTCCCAGGGTTCCATCATGGCGGCATGGTACTCATAGAAGGCACGGCGATTGTCGTCCATCAAGGTGTGCTGCTCCCACGCTTCCGGCACCATCATCATCATGGCTTGGGCAATCGGGTAGCCCGCCATCACCAGCAGCTCGAGACAGTTGTCGAAACAGGCTGTGTCGGATTGACCTTCGAAAATCAGGGGGTACAGCTTTTGCAGATCGTCGCCCAACACGGCGCTCTTCATCACGCCTTCGCGTGCGCGCATCCAGTTGAAGTTGCCTTTTACGGTGTTGATTTCACCGTTGTGCGCCAACATGCGGTAGGGGTGAGCCAGTGGCCACTCGGGGAAGGTGTTGGTTGAAAAGCGCTGGTGAACCAGTGCCAAGGCAGACACGCAACGCGCATCTTTCAGGTCGAGGTAGTATTCGCCAACCTGGTTGGCCAACAACAGGCCTTTGTACACAATAGTACGGGCGCTCATGGAAGGGCTGAAGTATTCAGTGCCGTGCGCCAGGTTCAGGTTCTTGATGGCGTGCACTGCGCGCTTGCGAATCACATACAGTTTGCGTTCCAGCGCATCGGTCACCATGATGTCGCGGCCACGGCCTACAAACACCTGGCGAATCACGGGTTCTTTCAAACGAACAGTGGGGCTCATGGGCATGTCTGCATTCACCGGCACATCGCGCCAGCCCAACAGTACCTGGCCTTCGGCTTTCACAGCGCGCTCAATTTCCTGCTCGCAGGCAATGCGTGATGCTGTTTCTTTGGGCAAGAACAACATACCCACGCCGTATTCACCGGCGGGTGGCAGTGCTACGCCCTGCTTGGCCATTTCTTCACGGAAGAAGGCATCGGGAATCTGAATCAGGATACCGGCACCGTCGCCCATCAATGGGTCGGCACCCACGGCACCACGGTGGTCCAGGTTTTCCAGAATTTTCAGGCCGCCCGCAATAATGTCATGCGTACGCTTGCCTTTGATGTGCGCCACAAAGCCAACGCCACAGGCGTCGTGTTCATTGCTGGCGGAGTACATGCCTTTTTCTTCGGCAATCTTTCTGATGTCTTGGTGTTGCATGGAAAAGCCCCTGATTTCAGTACGTTGGTCACTTTACTGCACTGCCGCAAGATTCTCAAGGAAAATAAAAGGGGTCTGACCCTAATTAATCCACCCCATCGAAATCAGGGCTATTTAATTGGGGACACACCAAATAACATGCACTTAATTTGTGCTTTTGATTGCTTTGGCAGGTCGCCCACGCGGTCGGGGGCGAACCGGTCGATTCGCAAGCTCTTGAATTTGCGCGCAAAAAGAATCATCGCTCCAAAGCCACCCTTTTTGCAAGCACTGCAAAAGCCCCGAAGTGTCATGCTCGCCCAAACCTTGTTCACTGAACTGCCGGTAGCGGCTTTGACGCTCGAAGGGCGTATTGCCCAATTGCCAGTAAATCGGCAAATCTGCCAACCAGGCTTCATTCACCACCCCGGCATGGGTCGCAAAACTGCTCCAGGGATAAGTGGCCAAATCAGGGGCACCTGCCGCACGCATGGCCAATTGCTCAACAAACAGGCAGGCTTTCAAGCTGTGCAAACCGGGCTGAACCACTGTGGATTTAAACCGGGGCTCCCACAGCGCACTGGAATGCACTGCTTGCACCTGCCGAACAGCGGGCGAAAAATGCCGGTTCAGGTTTTGTACAAAACGCCCGGCTTGGGCAGCCTGGGCAGTGCTGATCATGAGCAATGCGCCTGACGGCACCAGGCAATATGCATGAATTGCCACGTCTTCTTCGGAAGCGCTTTGGGGCAACTGGGCATGAAACAGGGAAAAAGCCTCGCGGGTTTTAAATACGTCCTGCCCGGCGATGCCCTGTAACTCCAGCACCATGGGACATTCAGGAATAAACAGTCGGGCTTGGCGAGCCATGGGGCGCTGGTGTTACTGAACGCCGGGGACAGTCAGGCGCTGATGCTCTTTCATGGCATAGCGGTCGGTCATGCCGGCAATGTAGTCCGCGATTGCACGCGGTATATCAGCTTCGGAACGCTGAAAAAACTGGGGTGGCAACAGGCGTGGATCATCCATGAAAATATGGAACAACTCCTGAACCACGCGACGAGCCTTTAACGTGGCGCGCAACACTTGATAGTGTTGATACAGGGCTTTGCGCAAAAACACCTTCAGGGCGTGGTTCAGCTCAGCCATTTCCGGGCTGAAACCAATCAACTTGTCGGCCAATTGAACATCGGCAACACAGGTGGGTTTCATGGCTTGAATTCGGCGCTCCGATTCATGCAAAAGGTCTTGAACCAAAGCATTGATAATGCCACGCACAGTTTCATGAATCAGCCTGCGACCTTCAATATTGGGGTGACGGGTTTTCACACGGTCCAAGTGTATTTTGAACAGCGGAACCTCGGCCGCTTGCTCCAGGGTAATCAGACCTGAACGCAAACCATCGTCAATGTCATGGTTGTTGTAGGCAATTTCATCGGCCAGGTTAGTCACTTGTGCTTCAAGCACCGGACGGCGGTTGCTTAAAAAACGGTCGGCCACTTCACCCAGCTTCTCTGCATTGGGCCTCGAGCAATGTTTCAAAATACTTTCACGGGTTTCAAAGCACAAGTTCAGGCCATTGAAACTGGCATATTTCTCTTCCAGCTCATCCACAACCCGCAGGCTTTGCAGGTTGTGCTCAAAGCCCCCGTGCGGGGCCATGCATTCATTGAGTGCGTCTTGCCCGGCGTGGCCAAAGGGCGTGTGCCCCAAATCATGGGCCAGCGCCACCGCCTCGGTTAACTCCTCGTTCAAGCCCAGGTTGCGGGAAATGCTGCGCGCAATTTGTGCCACTTCAAGACTGTGGGTGAGGCGTGTGCGGTACAAATCACCTTCGGTGTTTACAAATACCTGGGTTTTGTATTCAAGGCGACGAAACGCTGCACTGTGAATAATGCGGTCACGGTCACGCTCAAATTCGGTTCGGCCTTCCGGGCTTTTCTCAGGGTGCAGCCGGCCACGTGTGTTCGTGGAACTGACTGCATACGGGGCCAAACTGAGTTCGAAGTTGCGCACTGTTAGTCCCCTGCCCCCATTTCCTGCAATGTTTGCCGTACAAGGGCCTCATCGGCCGGCGAGGTGGATGCCCCACCCAGGCCATTCAACAGCACATATTTAATCGAGCCCGAATCCGCTTTTTTGTCATGGGCCATCAGCGCCATGAACTTGTCCACGCCCAAGCGTGGCGGAATGGCTGGCAACCGGGCATCAATCACAATCTTCTTCAGGCGGGCAGATTCTTCCATGCTCAGGCGACCCATGCGGCGGCACAAATCGGCAGCAATCACCATGCCACAACCCACGGCCTCGCCGTGGTACCAGTGGCCATAGCCCATGCCTGCTTCAATCGCGTGCCCGAAGGTATGACCAAAATTCAAAATGGCGCGTATGCCACCTTCACGTTCATCTTTAGACACCACATCGGCCTTGATCTCGCAGGAACGCTTCACCACGAGCGCCAACAACTCGGGATCACGGTTCAGCAGAGCGGGCATATTGGCCTCGACCATGTCCAGGTATTCAGTGTCTGCGATTGCGCCATGCTTGATGATTTCAGCCAGGCCGCAACTCAGTTCGCGATCTGGCAAGGTGTTCAGGGTAGAGATATCGGTCAACACCATTTGCGGCTGGTAAAACGCACCAATCATGTTTTTGCCCAAGGGATGGTTGATACCGGTTTTTCCACCCACCGAACTGTCCACCTGACTCAGCAAAGTGGTGGGCACCTGAATAAAGGGAATTCCGCGCATGAAGGCGGACGCCGCAAAGCCGCCCATGTCCCCAATCACACCGCCGCCCAGCGCCACCAACACGGTTTTGCGGTCGCAGTGGTTTTGCAACAAGGCATCAAACACCCGCTGCAGGGTGGGCCAGTCTTTGTATTCCTCGCCGTCCGGCAGGCTGACCACATGTACCAGCTTCGCACCTGCTTGCTGCAACGTGGTTTTCAAACGTTCTGCATACAAGGGCCCTACCGTGGTGTTGGTACAAATCATCACGGTTTTACCCGCCACATGGGGCTGAAAAAGGGCAGCCTTGTCTAGCAGGCCCGCGCCGATGTGAATCGGGTAACTGCGTTCGCCCAAATCAACTTCAAGGGTGTATTGACTCATTCTGTTCCGGTGGCCTTCTGTTCAGTGTCGGGCGCCTTTTGGCCCAATTTTAAAGCATGGCTGATTTTGTTCACAATTTGGTAAACAGGTTGCCGGCCAGTCTCCACGACCACATCGGCGCACTGTTTGTACAAAGGCAATCGCGCTGCCAGCAATTCTTCAATTTTCTTGCGGGGGTTGGGGCCTTGCAGCAAGGGGCGGTTCTTGTCCATCCGCGTGCGTTGGTACAGTTCAGCCGCCGAGGCGCTTAAATACACCACAGCACCAATTTGCTTCAGAAGTTCACGATTTTCTGGCGCCAGCACGATGCCGCCGCCGGTGGCGATCACCTGCCTTTCCCGGCCAACAAAGCTGGCCAGCGCAGTCGATTCTCGTCGACGAAAACCAGCCTCGCCCTCAATCTCGAAAATAACGGGAATACTGACACCTGTTTGATGCTCGATCAGGTGATCGGTGTCAGTGAATTCCCAGGACAGATGCTTGGCCAAGGCCTTGCCGACTGTGCTTTTGCCGGCACCCATCATGCCCACCAGCACAATGCATTGATTAGACACTTCGTTAAGTCTTTGTGAACAATCAAATCATTGTACGGTAAAGCATGTGCTATTGGCTTGTAAGCACAACCGGCGTCAAAAAGATTAACAATTCAGCACGGCGCTTGGATTCATTTTTGCCACGAAACAAGACACCCAACCCCGGGATATCACCCAAAAACGGGGTTTTGTCATTCAGCACATTGTCATCTTCTTCGAAAATACCACCCAGAACCACTGTGCCTCCGTCGCTCACCAAAACTTTGGTTTTCACCCGGCGTGTGTCGATCGCAGGTCCGTTGGAAGTTTCTATTCCGATGGAGTCTTTCGCAACATCCACATCCAGCAGCACCGTGCCGTCGGGTGCAATTTGAGGTGTTACTGCCAATTTCAAATTGGCCTCCTTGAACTCGGTGGCTGTTGCACCACTGCTGGTGGCAATTTGGTAAGGAATTTCAGTACCCTGCTCAATCAAGGCAGGTTCTTTGTTCGAGGTAATGACGCGGGGATTGGACACCGTGCGCACCTTGTTTTCAATTTCAAGCGCCCGAAGCTGCAAATTGATCAATCGCGTTGAATTGGCATTGAACAGGGTGTAGCCCAAATTGGTCGCGTTTTCAACACCGGTATTCACGAAATTGCCGCTGCCAAACTGATCGCCAACATCCTCAAAACCCGGATCGGCCCGAGCTGACAAAGCCCGCAACCTGATGCCCAAATCTCGAGACACCGAGGTATCTGCAAGCACAACACGCGCCTCAATCATCACCTGCTTCACAGGTTTGTCCAGACCATTGACGATCATGCTGATGCGCTCAAGCCGGGTAGGCGTGTCTTGAACGAAAATCTGGCTGGTGCGCTCATCTGAAATCAAGGTGCCTCGAGCCGACAACAGTTTGGAATCCTCTGATTTGATCAACGCCACCAGGTCGGCTGTTTTTTGATAGCTCACCTGAAACACCTTGGACACCAAGGGCTCCATTTCGTCCTGAGCACGGCGGTTGGCGGTTTGAAACTGATCGTTGGTGACATCCGTGGGCGTGGATACCAACAACACATTGCCCGACTGGCTCGACACCAAACCTTTGGAGCGCATCACAATGTCCAGCGCCTGGTCCCAAGGTACATCTTTAAGAAACACCGTCACCTTGCCCTGAACCGAGTCGCTCAACACCAGGTTCATTTTTGTAAAGTCGGCAAACACCTGCATCACGGTGCGTATATCAGCATCCTTGAAGTCGAGCGTAATTGGGCGACCTATGTATCGGGCCACCACACTTTGCTCTGAAGTTGCGGGCTTCAGTTCAATTGCCTTTGTTTGTGCAGCCATGTTTTGCGTCGGGCTTAGCTCAACCTCCACCACTGGTCCACGTTGACGCACCAGGTGCGTGGCACCATTCAGTTTCATCTGAACAGTCAATGCCAAATCTCCAGGCTTCAACTCCGCCATGGCAATCGGTGAATCTCCAGTGGTTTGCAATTGCCGCGCAACACCCGAAGCAAGTTGCGCATTGGCGAACCTGACTTTCAACTGGTCGTTCAGCAGCATCGCGTCCGCTACAATATCGGGCCGATCGAACTCCAGCCGAAGCACCCATTTCCCAGCCAATTTGTCCATCTTCCAGGCTTTCATGACCGGGCCTTCTGCAATCATTGCAGGCCTGCCCATGATCTGCGCAACAGTGTCTTTGAGCTCACTTTGCTCAGACAACACCGCTGCCTGCCCGCCGTTGGGCTGAAAGGGTTTTGGTCCGGAGAATGTCAGCTCAATTGCGCGATCTTTTTGATTAAGCTGCACTTCGTAATTTTGCGCCAACTCAAACACCAGTCGGGTTTTTCCGCCCGCCGCGATCAGCTGGGCCTTTTTGATTCTGCTGCCCGAGGGAAAAGCCATGGGTAGCGTGCTGTTGCCCAATTCAACGGGAAAATCAAGCACCTGTCGGGCAGGGTTTGCAATCCGGAACAAGCCCAATTTGCCATCGAAATCCTGATCAAAAAACAGGGTCACGCGGGCCTGGTCGGCCAACTCTTCCAGTTTGGCGTCCACCACCGCCAGGGCATGAACTTGAAAATGCATCAGCAAACCCGCTGCCAGCGCAACTGCCTTAAAACAAGTTCGCACAAACCCAGCATTAAATAGTTGATTGTTCATTGAGCATCCTCGGGTATGTTCACTGGCATCAAGTTCAGTTCAAGGCGCTTTTCTCCCGCCCTGGAGTCTATTCGCGACAGCACAACCTGCCCCGGTCCAAAAGAGGTCACTTTGTAGGTGCCCAACACGTAACTGCCCACCCCAACAACATGGTCGACGTGCCCGTCATTCAGAATGGCAACACGTTGACCAGCCGACTCAATCAAACCCGTCAGGCGCAACGATTCCGCCGACAAATTAACGGCTGCGCGCCGATCGGCCTCATCGCCCCATTGGGTACTCGACCATTGAAACAAACGACCGGTGATCGGCGGTAAATCTGCCGCACGAACACTCAAGTTGCCCGCGTGTTGTAACGCGCTTGAATCTTCAGGCTCTGATACATCCCCAGCTTGCCTCTGACCCGCGTTCAGGCGTTGCCCCAACTCCGCCATGGCCACGGCGTGATTGTCCCGGGGATCTCCCAATTCAGGAAAAAAGGGCACCAGCAGTATCGAAAAGAGAAAGTCCATCATGGGTTTTCGACCTCCACGGTTTGCGGTGCATTCAAGGGCAGTTGTGCAAAGGCATTCAGCTCACCGGTCATTTTCCAACCACCCTCATCCGGCAAATACGCCATGTCAAACTCCTTCAAACTCACCTGGCGGCTAAGTGCGGCAATGTAATTCGGCAAACGTGAAATTGCATCGCCATCACCGCGCACACTGACTGTCACCGGCACCACACGCATCACTTCGCGGTTCAATGGCTCTTTGGGCGTAAACTCGGCAAGCTTTAATTCGTGATCCAGAATCACTTCATTGATACGCTCCAGCAGCGAGGCCAGTTCACGCTCAGAGGGCAAGGCCATTTTCAGCAAAGGCAACTGCACCTCCAGTTGAGCCAATTCAGCCTCAATCGCAGGTCGGTCCAGCAACAAACGCGACTGCGTATCCAGACGGGCCAAAGATTCCTGAATATTGGTTTCAAGTTGTGTGCTCACGGTTAAGGTGTCTTTCCAGAACAGAAAAAAACCCAGCACCAAAAACACCAACCAAAGCCCCCCAATCAACAACAGCCTTTTTGACCAAGGAAGCAAGGGCAGTTCATCGGCCAAGTCCCGAAAACTCATCTCATCCAGGCGCATGCTCAGCACCTCGCAAAATAGCCCTGATCTCAAACAGGTGGCGGTTGTCCACCACGCCCTTGACCGTCTGCTTCGGCTCAGTCACCGATACCAGGTCGACTGATTCGAACAGGCTGTTGCCAGCCTCCATTTGGTCCACCCACTGCGCCAGGCTTGACACCGCATCAGTAAAGCCGTTGATGATCAACACGTCTTTGCTCACAAACAAACGCGTCATCGACACATTGGAAGGCACCGTCCCGTCAAGGAAAGAAACCCATCTGCTTGCAAGAATCGATTCTTTTTCCACCGCCTCCAAAGCACTCACCTGGCGATTCAACACCGTCACCTTGTCTTTCATGGCTTGAACCTCGGCCACGCGTGTCGCCATTTCTGATTCCATCGCGCTCAAATTGCCAAGAAATACCTCTTGTCTTGCCACGCGCGCGCTAAATTCGCTGCCAATGGCGTAGCAGGCACCCAAACCGAGCACTACACCCACCGTCAACTCGGCCATGAAACGGCGCTTTCTGCGTGTCTCACGCAACACCCGGTAAGGGTAAAGATTGAATAGAATTACTCGCATGGCATCGCCTCCAAAGCACCAAATGGCACCACGTCGTCATGCCATCGTCCTTGCAATTCTTTTCGGGGAGAAATATCAATCAAGCGTGGTGACAAGGTTTGGCTGCGTTTGGCAGTTGACTCACATCCTTTTGCATACATCAGCTCGCCTCCAAGAATCAGGCGAACCGAAGCAACCTCCTCAGGGGCACCGTCTCGTGTCCAAGTCGATACAAGGCGCTCCAGCGCAGACACTGCCTGCACCACCGAGAAGCCCTCCTCGCTGTGCTCCCAGCTTTCATTGAACAGCACACCTTGAGAGAAAACGGCCAATCGAACATGGTGGCGAGACAGTTCACCGTGCAACAGGAAACGGATATCTGCCGACTTCAATGCAGCAGGAGCCATCTGCAAATAGCCATTCATGGCAGCCACGGTGTCCAGCGTGATGCCCAGACAGGTCAAGCCACAGGACTGGCAGGCACGCATGATTTCATCAACCTGTTTTTGGTCAATCCCTGCAACAGCCAGGCTAATGCTGCCATCTGACAGTTCTGCCTTCACCTGCCAATCAAAAGCAGCCTCACGCTCCGATTCCCCCGCAGCGGCTTCCATCAATTCCTGAATCTGAAAACGAATCAAGTTCTCGCGCTCATCCTTGGCCACGCCAATCTCCCCCAAATAAGCATGTTTGGAAGGCACAGAAACCACCACGAACTGTGGCTTGGCCAGAGTGGGTGGTAGCTCCCGAATTGCAGCCACGATCGCTTGCTCCAGGGATGCCGCGCTCAACAAAGCATCATCCTGAGGGACAAGCTCCAGGGTACCGCCACCCGATGCACGAATCGACTTGAATGACAGGCGGCCCTGGCGCTCAATTTCTCCGTAAACCCACCGCCACCTGCCACCACTGAACGAGATGGACAAGGCATGGGCCGCGCCTGCGTGCAAGCTGAAAAACCACTTTCGAACTGATTTCATGAATGAACCCTGAGCAAGGTAGAGCTTCAGGGTAGAGAATTCAGCGTAGCCAGCTAACCCTCATTGGAGGGGTACAACCACTAGGGGGAGAGCACGAATTCACCACTAGAGTCAACGATCGGAAATTCCCGTGCGTTGGCAGATACAATGTAACCACTGACACCAATCCTGCTCCGACCTGTGAATTCAAACAAAATCCGCCTCAAGCACCACTCCGATGGCTTTATTGCGACCGCGCTCACCGTACTGATCGGCTTGGGCGTGTCTGGCGCGCTGCTCGTGGGCGTGGCCTTGGCACTTATTTTCCCCAAGTTACCCGACCTCGATACCCTGACTGATTACCGACCCAAAGTGCCGTTGCGCGTGTTGACTACCGATGGCGTACTCATCGGTGAATTTGGCGAAGAACGGCGCCGCCCAGTCGACATTACCGAGGTGCCCTTGGTGATGCAACAAGCCATTTTGGCGGCCGAGGACGATCGGTTCTACGAGCACGGCGGCATCGACTTCATGGGCGTTGCACGGGCCTTGGTGACCAACGTCACCTCGGGCGGGCGCACACAGGGCGCCAGCACCATTACCATGCAGGTCGCCCGCAATTTCTTCCTGACCCGAGACAAAACCTGGACCCGCAAACTGTATGAAGTGCTGCTGGCCTACAAAATTGAAGACAGCCTGAGCAAAGACGAAATTCTGGAGCTTTATATCAACCAGATTTACCTGGGCCAACGCGCCTACGGGTTTCAATCTGCCTCACAAGTGTATTTCGGCAAACCGCTGCGCGACATCAATGCCGCAGAGGCAGCCATGTTGGCTGGTTTGCCCAAAGCGCCCTCTGCCTACAATCCAATCGTAAATCCAAGCCGTGCCCGTGTGCGCCAGGAGTATGTACTACGCCGCATGAACGACCTCGAGTATCTCGACGATGCACAGTTTGAAGAAGCCTTGAACACCGAGTTGGTGTACCGCAACCGCAAAGCCAACGGCGATGACATCGAGGCCACAACAGGCCTGACCATCAATGCCGACTATGCAGCTGAAATGGCACGCCAGGCCGTGGTTGAAATGTATGGCGAAGAGGCCTATACCTCGGGCATCACCGTGACCACAACCTTGATTGCAAAAGAACAGCGTGCTGCCCAGCGCGCCTTGCGCAACAGCGTGATGGACTATGAACTGCGTCAATTCTTCCGTGGCCCTGAAGGCTACATTGAGCTGCCCAACGACCCAAAAGAAGCCGAAGAAGTCATCGGTGACAACATCAGCGACTACACCGACTACGGCTTTTTACAAAGCGCAGTGGTGCTATCAGCCAGCCCCACTGAAGTGGTGGTGTCGCAAGGCGCAGGGGAGCCCCTAAAACTGACAGGCACAAGCCTGAAGCCCGCAGAAAGCTGGTTAAATGAACGCGCCCCTGCCAACAAACGACTGAAACGCGGTGCTGTTGTGCGTATTTTAAAACGCAAAGACCAGCCCCCCATGCTGACGCAATTGCCTGAAGTGGAAGCTGCGTTTATTGCCATCAGCCCCAAAGACGGCGCAATCCGCGCCCTGTCCGGTGGGTTCGAGTTTTCTCGCAACAAATTCAACCATGTCACCCAGGCCACCCGCCAACCGGGCTCGGCATTCAAGCCGTTTGTGTATTCTGCTGCACTTGAAAAGGGAATCACACCAACCACACTGGTGGCCGATGAGCCCATTTTTGTGCCAGCCGACACCCCGGGTGGCAAGGACTGGAGCCCGAAAAACTACGATGGCAAGTACGATGGCCCCATGTTGCTCAAAGAAGGCCTGGCCAAGTCGAAAAACATGGTGTCCATCCGGGTGCTACAAGAAATTACCCCACAATACGGCCAGCGTTGGGCCACACAGTTTGGCTTTCCTGCTGCCAATGTGCCGCCCTACCTCACCATGGCCTTGGGCGCTGTTACAACAAACCCCCTTCAAATGGCCAGCGCGTTTGCCGTATTTGCCAATTCGGGTTACCGCGTCAAACCCTATTTGATTGAAAAAATCACCGATGGCACCGGTCGAATTGTGGCCCGTGCCCGCCCTGCTGTTGCTGGCGAGGAAGCCAACCGTGTAATCGATGCCCGCAATGCATTTCTGACCACCCGCCTTCTGCGCGAAGTGGTTGAGCGCGGCACTGCCACCCGGGCCAAAGTGCTCAACCGGGGAGACATTGTTGGCAAAACAGGCACCACCAACGACAGCCACGACGCCTGGTTCGCAGGCTACAACAGCGACATTTCGGCGGTGGCCTGGGTTGGCTACGACCAACCCCGCAACCTGGGTGCCCGCGAAACTGGTGGAGGCCTGGCCTTGCCAATCTGGATTGATTACATGAAAGTGGCGCTGGCTGATTCACCAGAAAAACCACAAGTGGTCCCCCCAGGCATTGAATACATCGACGGGAATTATTACTACTCCGAATACACACCCGGCAACGGCGTGGGCCGCATCGATGTGAACGGCGGTGGCGACGACATTCCAAGCCTTTTCAATTTCCTGAAAGGCTTGGGCGGTATGCTCGAGGGCAGCGGTGAAGCACCCATCAGTGGCAACCCCACCGCAGGCGATGGTACCAGCCACGCGGCACCAGCCCGCCCGCGAGAGCAGCCACGGGATGATATTGAACGGCTGTTCGGCAACAACTAAAACACTTAGAAATTGGGGCAGTTTTGCCCCAATTGGCCACTCAGCAGTTCAACAAAGTGAGTTTTGAAGGGCGTTTTGCTGCGGGTGTCCAGCCATTCGCCATTGGCATACTGATAATGAAAACCACCCGATTTTGCAGCCAGCCACAACTCGTGATTGGCCACCTGACTGTTTAAAATCATCTTGCCTTTGTCTTCAAAATCAAGGGTTAATACATTGCCCGAGCGCATTGAATCTGCATCAAGGTCCAACGTATCGACCAAGGATTCAATATACTCTTCTACTTGAACCAAGGTGGCATCCACCACCGCCTGGAATTCTGTGTCTGTCATGAAAAAATCACCTCTAAGAACATTGGCCATTGTCACCCTGTTTGCACTGGGCCTGAATGCTTGCGGCCAACGCGGACCACTTTATTTGCCCGAGCCGCCTGCTCCCTTACCCAAGCCCGCTGGCTACGACAAACCTGAACAACAGCAAAACCGCTAAACCTACAATTTTCGAGCAATTTTACCGTGCAAAACAACTCAGTGAATCCCAGCGATCTCAACCCCCACTTGCAGTTCGACACAGCCAGTGGAGAACTTCAATTCGAGAGCACCGAGCTTTCCGGTTTGGCGCAGGAATTCGGAACACCCTTGTATGTGTATTCCGCCTCTTCCATCAAAGCGGCTTATCGTGCATACGCCAGCGCCTGTCAGGGTCTGGCCCACGTCACCATTTGCTACGCGGTCAAAGCCAACTCCAACATTCATATTCTGAAATTGCTGGCCCAAGAGGGTGCAGGGTTCGACATTGTGTCTGCCGGTGAACTGGCACGTGTCATCGCAGCAGGTGGTGCTCCTGAAAAGGCAGTGTTCGCAGGCGTGGGCAAATCCATGCAGGAAATTGAATACGCACTGGGTCAAGGCGTGGGCTGCTTCAATGTGGAATCTGAAGCCGAAATGGAGCGCGTGGCCCTGGTTGCCGAGAAATTGCAACGGAAAGCCAATGTGTCGCTGCGTGTGAATCCCGATGTCGATGCAAAAACCCACCCCTATATTTCCACGGGCCTGAAAGAAAACAAATTTGGCGTGTCGATGAACGCGGCCAAACGGGTTTATCAATTTGCCAATTCACACCCGTGGCTGAATGTGCATGGCATCGATTGCCACATTGGCTCTCAACTCACGGATGCAAGCCCCTATTTCGATGCGCTTGACCGGGTACTGGCATTGCTTGACCAATTGGCAGCCGACGGCATTGAAATCAACCACCTCGACCTGGGCGGCGGCATCGGCATTCGTTATCTGGACGAAACACCACCCACACCGGCTGAAGTACTACCCAAGTTAATCGGCAAAGTTCAAAGCTGGGCCCAAGCCAAGGGTCGCGGCATGCCCACCTTGTCATTCGAGCCCGGACGCTCCATCGTAGGCAACGCGGGGGTTTTGCTAACCCAGGTTGAATTCCTGAAAGAAAATGAAGGCAAACACTTCGCGATCGTGGACGCCGCCATGAACGACCTGATGCGCCCGGCAATGTACAAAGCGTTCCATGGTGTGGTGGCGGTACAAAACAACCCCCATGCCACGGCACAAGAATACGATGTGGTGGGCCCGGTGTGTGAATCGGGCGACTGGCTGGCAAAAAACCGCACACTGACCATTGAACAGGGCGACTACCTCGCCATTTTGTCAGCGGGTGCCTACGGCCAAACCATGGCATCGAACTACAACAGCCGCGGCCGTGCAGCGGAAGTGCTTTTGGAAAACGGCAAAGTCACTTTGATTCGTCGGCGCGAAACCATCGAAGACCAGCTTCGCCCGGAACTCGACGTTTAATCACATCCAGGTATGAAAGAAAAAAGCCCCGATTCAAGCGAACCGGGGCTTTTTTTATTACTCAGTGCGTCAATCGCTTACCTGATTACAACTCGCCATAAGAATGCAAACCAGACAAGAACATGTTCACGCCCAGGAATGCAAAACCGGTGACCAGCAAGCCCACCAAAGCCCAATAGGATGCGACCACGCCACGCAGGCCTTTCACCAAACGCATGTGTAGCCAGGCAGCATAGTTCAACCACACCACCAGCGCCCAGGTTTCCTTCGGGTCCCATTGCCAGTATGCGCCCCAGGCCTCTGCGGCCCACAAAGCGCCCAAAATGGTGGCCACTGTGAAAAATGCAAAACCCACGGCAATCGACTTGTACATCACGTCGTCAAGTACTTCCAGCGGGGGCAAGGCATCTGCAATGCGCTTGCGCGCCAGCAAAATTGCACCCACCACGGCACAACCAATGCCCAGGTACAAGGCCCAGTAAATTGAAATTCCTTCAGTACGGAACACCATGGGCTCCAGGAACATCAACACACCCAAAATACCGGTGGGAATCAATGCCTTGATACTGGGCGCATGGGCATACACCTTCAACAGGTAAGCAAACGCCACCATCGCTGCAATCGAGAAAGTACCGTAACCAATGAAGTTGGCGGGTACGTGAATTTTCATCCACCAGCTTTGCAGGGCGGGCACCAATGGCTGAATGGCATAAGCCTGGCGCTCCACGCCGTACCAGGCAAGAAAGCCCACTGCGGCCACCACCACCAACATCACAAAGGCACCCAGCTGGCGGGTTTTATACACCTGCTCGTAAAACAGGTAGTAGATCGCCGTAATCAGGGCAAACAGCACAAAAACTTCGTACAAATTGGAAACCGGAATGTGGCCTACATCCGGCCCTATCAGGTAGCTTTCGTACCAGCGAATGAACATGCCGGCAAAGCCCATCACAACAGCACCCCAGGTCAACGCCGTGCCCACAAAACCCGCTGTGGGAGAACGGCCAACCAAACCAATCCAGTAGGACACAGTGGCTACCACAAACATCACGCCCATCCACAAGATGGCGGATTGACTTGAAAGCAGGTACTTCAGGAAAAACTTCTGCTCTGCGGCCGCCAAATCACCGCCATAACTTGAAATCGCCAGCAAGCTCAAACCCGCGACAGTCAAAATCAACCATTTCAGTGATCCCCAGCGGTAAGCCATGTAAGCCGTCACAGGCACACAACTCCACAAAATAGTGATCTCGTAAATGTCCATGAAACTGTGGTATTGCTGCGAGGCATAACCCGCCGCAGCCACCAACAATGCGGCAAACGCAAAGTCACTCCAATGAAATGATTTTGAAAACCAACCCGCCTTTTTCGTGGGCAAGCCTGGCTTATCGCCCGTGGGGCTTTGATTGATCCAGGTCGAACTCATACCGCATCTCCTGCCGAGGCTGCTTTAGGCGCAGCCCTGCTGTTCAATTCATTCACAAACTGCTCGTACTCTTTCTCAAAATCCATGGTCTTTCGAGTGGTGGACATACCCATCATCACTTTGGAACCCTCTTCATCCTGGGTTACCCAGAAAAATGCCCTGCGCTCGCGGATGTAGAACATCGAAAATACCCCGATGCACAAAAACAAACAACCCAGATAGACAATCCATTGCCCCGGGGCTTTGGCCAACTGAAACACACTGGCCTTCACCTCATCAAACTGGTCCAGCTGAAACATCACTGGCGCGCCATACAGCGACAAATCCGACAGGGCAATTTGTGCGTCCTGCACAAATCGTCCATGTACTTCATCAGGTACTGCAGGAGGCAAGTTGGCCGTGGTGCGTGAAAGTTGATAAACCTCCCACATGGCGCCTTGCAACAAACGAATAATCACGTCACTGGCTTTCTCGCGTTCGCCCTCGGGCACGGTGCTTTCAATAAACTGCGCAATGGCGGGCAAGCCTGACAGCGAATTATTCAAGCCCGCAAAACGCTCCAGGGCACGCTGCGCACTGTCAGCCACACTGGCCACCAACTGGGCCGAATCGGGCCTGTCGCCAAATGCCTGCTGCGCGAAACGCTGTGCCGCGGTTCTTCGAATTTCATCATTTTGCAGGGCCGCGCGGAAGCGCATAAAGCCCTCCAGCTGGCCATTGTCATCGACTGGAATTCTCAGATACTTAAAACCATCCGCGGGGGTTTCACGCACACCCGCCAAATAATACCGTCCGCCATCCAGGTTAATGGGCAACATGTAATTGTGAAACTCACGGGCTTGCCCCGCCTGGTCGCGCAATTTGTAGGTAATGCTGGGGCCAATGTTCGTGAATTTGGTCTTTGCGTCCTCTTTGACACCGGGGCCCAACACGCTGGCCAGGTTGGTCTCGAAAGGTGACAAGGCATCGGCATTGCCCAAGGCCAAATCGTCCACGCTCACCTGGTCAGCGTTGTCCACGGGCAAGGCCTCTACATTGATTGATTTGAAGGCAGTGAACTCCACCTTCAAATCCCGGCTCAAATCGCCTTGCAACTGGCTCAGGTCTCGGCCTCCGCCCACCACACCATCCAGGTCGAAGCGATAGTCACGCTCGCCGGTTAGCGGAATGCCTTTCAGTTGAACCTTGGTGCCACCATCGTCAAAGCTCGACTGATACACCGTCACACCCTTGTAAATCAGCGGTTTGTTCACCTCAATGGTGGCCTCAAATCGCTCCTGGGTGTCCGGGTCAAAAACCTCCACATCACTGGCGAACAACTTGGGCATGCCCGTGCTGTAAAAATCAATTCGAAATTCTTTCAGGGTCAGCTCAAACGGCAGGTCTTGCACCAGCAAACCATCATCGGTGTTCAACACCGCCACACGGCTGGTTTCACCCTCTGGCAATAGCAAATTGGCACGGTAACTTGGGTTCGATTCCGCAAGGCGCGCCTTTTCCGGAATGCCCGCCGTAATTTCAGCCCCGGTCACAGGCGTTTTGCCAGTTGCCCAAACGGCAACCTGCAAAGGCACACCGCTGTCCAGCAAGCCACCAATGCAAATCACAATAATCGACAAATGCGCGGCGATGTATCCAAAACGGTTTGCACTGCCTGCTTTGGCGGCCACCATGGTGCCGTTGTCGCGCACCGATTGTTTCACCTTGAAACCTTTGTGCTCCAGCCACTCGGTGACGATGCCTGGCAATTCAGAGGGCTTCTCCTTGAATCGCCCCTCCCACCGGTGAGCGAATGCCCTCAAACTGTTCTCGCGAATATTCTCGCGATACACCCGCATTTCCTTGATCATCTTGGGCGTATTGCGGTAAACGCACAAGGAAGTGGACACCACCAAAAACGCCATCACGGCGATAAACCAGGGCGCATTGTAAATTCGGAACAAACCCATGGGTTCGAAAAACGAAGCCCAGAAAGGCCCAAACTGGTTCACGTAGTTCACCCAGGGGTCAGCCTGACCAACCACCGTACCAATTGCAGAGGCGATACAAATCAGCGTCAGCAGGCTGATTGCAAAACGCATCGAGCCCAGCAACTCCATCAAACTGACCCAAAACGACTGCTTGCCCATTCTTTGTGGGTTCAAATTGTCTGCAACGTCCCCTGAACTACTCACACGCTTCCCCACTATTGACTCTTTGTACTTCTCTCACTTTCCCGACTTTTGCCCATGCCGAAAAAAAAGGGGCTATCCTCTAGCCCCTTTTTGACCGGCGATTGCGTCAAATGTTCAACGCAAACCTGCGATGTAATCGGACACTGCTTTCATTTCCTTGTCCGACATCTTGTTTGCAATTACTGTCATCTGTTCGCTGTTGTTGCGCACACCATCACGGAAGGCAATCAACTGGCTCTCTGTGTACTGGGCATGCTGACCACCCAAACGTGGATACTGGGCTGGAATACCAGCGCCATTCGGGCTGTGGCAACCGGCGCAGGCTGGAATTTTTTTGTCGGCAATACCACCACGATAAATCTTTTCACCCAAGGCCAGGGTGTCTTTGTTCTTGGCTGAACTCAAAGTCTGTTTTTGCGCTTGCAGGTAGGCCGACACGTTCTTCATGTCTTCATCTGACAAAGCAGCTGCGAAGCCTGCCATGATTGCATTGTCTCGCAGCGGCTTTTCACCATCTTTGCCAGGCTTGAAATTTACCAGTTGCTTGTACAGGTACTCAGCATGCTGACCCGCGATCTTGGGATAGATAGGAGCTGAGGCATTGCCATCGGCGCCGTGGCAAGCCACACACTGCTGCATGATTTCCTTGCCTTTGGCCAAATCAGGCTTGAACACTTCAACGGGGCCGGCAGCTTGGGCCACAGACATTGAAAACATCAAAGCGGCAAACAGAGAACTCAGTTTAAGCGTCGTCAGCTTGTTCAGCATGGTCAAACCCATCAAAAAGTGCATCAAAAAATAGTGCGGCTATCCAAAAAACCCTGCCCAGCCAGCCCAATGAAAAACAAGGGCGCGGCCACCAAAGGCGCGCAACTACAGCAAAGTTTTCACAAACCCTAGATTATAACCACTCAAGCGGCTGTCTTGCATCTAAAATGTGCGCATGACAATCAATTTCCACAACACGCATTTCGAGATCTCAGCATCTCGCATGGTCGAATGCCCGGGCGCCAGCGTCCCCGAGATCGTATTTGCCGGGCGCTCAAACGCCGGCAAGTCCACGGCCATTAACACCCTTTGCAAACAGCGGCAATTGGCCTATGCCAGTAAAATGCCCGGCCGCACCCAGCTTCTCAACTTTTTTCACGTCATTGAGCAGGCCGAGCCAATTGCGCGCCTGGTCGACCTTCCAGGCTACGGCTTTGCCCAATTGGCGCAAACCAGCCAAAGCGTGTGGGACAAAGAACTGGGTAGCTACCTGGCTGAACGCCCCAGCCTGGTGGGTACGGTGCTGATTGTAGATTGCCGTCGCGGTCTGCTTGAACTTGATTATGCTTTAATCAAATGGGTGGGGCATCGCCAGTTGCCGGTGCACATCCTTCTGTCCAAGGCCGACAAATTCAACCGTCAAGAGCAGGTGCTTGCCTTGCGTTCCACACAAAAAGCCCTCGATCCGTATCGGGTAAATGGCCATGAAATCACGGTTCAACTGTGGTCTGCATTGAAAAAAATCGGCATGGTTGAACTGGAAACCCAACTGTCGAACTGGGTAAGACCGCCCGTACCCACCCCCGAAACACCTGAAACCGAGCCGCCGACAACATGACCCAACATCTGTATCATCGCCCCCGTCGCCTGCGTCGAACCGACGCACTGCGTCGCCTCGTGTCCGAGCACACACTGAGCGCAGCCGATTTCATTTATCCAGTCTTCGTCATACCCGGCAGCAACAAACGCGAATCCGTGGCCTCCATGCCCGGCGTAGAACGCCTGTCACTCGACCTGTTGTTTGCCAAGGCCGAACAATGCCTGGCATTGGGTGTGCCGGTGATGGCTTTGTTCCCCGTCATCGAAACCGACAAAAAAACCGCCGACGGCCTGGAAGCCACCAACCCCGAGGGTTTGGTGCCGCATGCGGTGCGAGAACTGAAAAAGCGTTTTCCCGAATTGATGCTGCTGACCGACGTCGCGCTCGACCCATTTACCAGCCACGGCCAGGACGGCCTGATTGACGAACATGGCTATGTGCTGAACGACGAAACTGTCGAAGTGTTGCAAATGCAGGCTTTGGTACAAGCGCAGGCAGGCGTGGACATCGTCGCCCCCAGCGACATGATGGACGGTCGCATTGGCGCCATTCGAGAAACCCTCGAAGCCAACCGCTGCATTCACACCAGCATCATGGCCTACTCCGCGAAATACGCCTCGGCTTTCTACGGTCCCTTCCGAGACGCGGTGGGATCGAGCGGCAACCTGGGAAAAAGCAACAAAAAGGTGTATCAAATGAACCCGGCCAACAGCAATGAAGCGCTGCTGGAAGTCGGCATGGACCTGGATGAAGGCGCAGACATGGTCATGGTCAAACCTGGCATGCCTTATCTGGACATTTTGTGGCGCGTGAAAGAAAAATTCGCCCGTCCCACCTTTGCCTATCAGGTCAGTGGTGAATACGCCATGATCAAAGCAGCCGCGCAAAACGGCTGGCTGGACGAAAACGCCGTCATGCTTGAATCCTTGCTGGCCTTCAAACGCGCGGGCGCAGACGGTATCCTCACTTACTTCGCACTCGACGCGGCAAAACTTCTGAAACAGGGTTAATTCGCATGGGAATCTGGACGCATCTGACTCAAGACAAGATCAAGAAGTTAAGTGATGCGCCCAGCCAGTTGCCCGAGTCCGGGTTTCTGTGGCTCGACACACAACTCGATGAAGAGTTGTCCTGGCTGCCGGCGGTTGAATCCCTGCTCGGCTTCAAGTTGGACGAACTGCATCTGGAAGACCTCGGCAACACCTTTCATCCCAGTCACTTCGACATTGGTGATGGCTACAACATTCTGATCATCCGGTCATTGTCCAGCAAACCCCTGTTTGACGAAAACAATCGGCTCAGCATCAAAACACGCCCAGTGTTTTTTGTTATCACTCCAAAACTGTTGGTCACGTTTCGGCCCAAAGACAGCCGCACATTTGCCATGGCCCGCAAGTTTGTGGAAAGTGCGCCTGAAAAACCAATGGATGAAATCGAAACTTTCCTGAAATTCAAACGTGCCCCAGCGGGCACAGACGAACTCATGATCCAGTTGGTCAGCAATTTGGTGGACCGCTTCATGGAAACCCGGATCGAAATTTCCGAACAACTGGATCGCTGGCAACGTGATTTGCTCAATCCGCGCAAACGCTTTCAAGACTGGAATGCCTTGCTCGCCGCTCGCAATGAAATGAATCGACTGGAATCAGTTGCTCAAGACCAGCGCGATGCGCTCACCGACTGGCAAGACGATCAAGAGCGTGAAGGCCGCATGGCTGCCGCCCTCCAAGTGAATGCACGCGACACGCTTGAACACCTGGAGCGAGTCGTCAGCCTCACCCGCCGCCTGGGTGCAAATACGGAAACTGCGGTGCAGCTTCACTTCTCCGCTACAGCGCACAAAACCAATGAAATCGTCACCGTGCTGACCATGCTGACAGCGTTGTTCATGCCACTCACGCTCATCAGCGGCATTTTTGGCATGAACTTCGAAGAAATACCTTTCTTGAAAAATCCGAATGGGTTCTGGATCAGCCTGGGTCTCATGGGCCTGTCCAGCATCATTTCAATTGGATTGATCTTCTGGATCAAAGGCCGAAATCACCTCGGCAAACCCTGAACGGCTCCAGGCTTATAAACCAAGGTTGGGACGAACCTGGTTCAAGGTCTGATCAAACCGCTTCGCATTCTGAAAGCCAATCACCTGATGAATAGACTCTGTTTGCCCGGCCGGAAAAAACAAAATTGCCGGTGGTCCAAACAGGCTGAATTGCTTTAACAAAGCCTGATCACCTGCGGTATTGTCAGTCACATCCACCTGCACCAAACGAATACCATTGAGCTTTTCCTTGACCGAGGTGTCCGTCAAGGTAAACAACTCAAATTCTTTGCAACTCACACACCAGTCCGCATAAAAATCGAGCATTACTGGCTGCTGGCTCGATTCAATCAAACTCACAACCTCCTCACTGCGCACCTTCTCAAACGCAGGTTTGCCTGTCGCAAGTTGTTGAGATACTCCGTTCGCACCTGTTTGCTGACCATTCAAACCAGCCAAAGGCTGAAGCAGGCTACCTGAGCCAGAAAAAAGGCCCATCAGGTAAATCAAGGCCAAAAGCGTAAACAACAAACCGAATGTTTTGCTGATCACCTTGCCTCGTGAGCCCATAGTCGCCATGCTGCTTGCACCATGAAACAAGGCCGCCGCAGTCATACACGCCAACAAAGCCCACATCGCCATAATCAGCCACACTGGCGTCACTGGCGTAATTGTCCACACCGCCACGGCCAACAACACAAAACCGAACGCAGCCGACACCCAACTCATCCAGGCCCCAGCCTTTGGCAATGCTGCACCTGCGCCTGCGGCAAACAGCACCAGAGGCAAGCCCATGCCCAAGGCCAGCAAAAACAAAGCTGCTCCACCCAAAACTGCGTCACCAGTTTGTCCGATATACAACAACGCACCAGCCAAGGGCGGCGCCACACACGGACCCAACAACAGAGCCGACAACACGCCCATGACCAACACGGGAATGAATTGCCCACCTTTCAGGCGACCGGTTTTCTCTTGCAACCACCCTTGAAAACTCGCCGGCAATTGCAGCGAATAACCCATCAAGAGTGCAACCCCCAGCAAGGCCAACACACCACCAAAAGCCCACAGCACGGGTGGCTGTTGCATGGCCATGACCAGGCTTTGACCTGTCAATCCAGCCAGCACGCCCAACAAAGCGTATGTCAGGGCCATGCCCAACACATACACCAATGCCAAAGCCATGGGCCTTGTCTTGCCCGCCGCCCCTTGACCACCAGTTTGCTGACCAACCACCAAACTGCTGACAATTGGCAACATCGGCAAAGTACAGGGCGTAAAAGCCAACAGCAAACCCAAACCAAAAAACACCGGCAGAACCACCAGCCACGATTGGGCTGCCAGCCTGCTTGCCAAGTCGCCCGCCTCATCTGCAGGCAAACCAGTGCTGGATTGCCTGCTATTCGTTGAGGGCGAGTCCACCTTATTCCCGAAGAATGAGCCTACTCCACCACCCAACACTCCACCCAACAAACCACTGTCCTTGAATGCCACCGGCGTGGTCATAGGCGGGTAACACAAGCCTGCGTCCGCGCACCCCTGGGAAATTAATACAGCCTTGGCCACATCCACCGGGTTATCACCCAAACCATAACGAATTTGAAACGCCATTTCTCCCCGAAGCGCTTCAATTTCCTGATTCAGAAATTCATCAAACTTCCGATCGCCCCGCGGCAAGTCAACAAACTCAAACACCGGCAAACTCATCGGGTTCTCAAGCGCAAACCGCTCACGGTACAAATAATACTCCGGCGCCACTTTGGCACGCACATCGATCAGGCAGTTCTCAACACAAGCCGGGTCTTGCACACTCAACGTAAACTGAAACGCCTCTTCGGGCGGCAAAAAATCATTGGCACGGGCCTGACTTACACTCACGCACAAACTGACCAGCAGCAACAACGCTGGCCACATCCAGCGCACGGTTCGCTCACTCATGCCCCAACTCCCTTGCCGCTTGCAGCAATCCAGTCAAGGTAAGGCACGTGTCCATCTGCAATTGGCAGCAGGATCAGCTCTGGCACCTCATAGCCATGCAAACGCGGCAACGCCCTCTTCAATTCCTCGCATTGCGATTCGGAACACTTCATCATCAACATCCATTCCTTGGTCTGCTCAACCTTTCCCTGCCAGCGATACACCGACTCCACCGGGCCCACAATATTCACACAGGCCACCAACTGCTCATCCACCAACCGATGTGCCAACGCCGTAGCACGACCATGTGAGTCGACTGTGGAATAAGCCACCCAACAGCGTTCCGCATTGTTCTTCATGCGCCTTTCCGTTTAAACCTGCGTTCGGTCAAGAATATCGCCAACCCTATTCCCACTGTCGCGTAGACAGCCATTTGAAACAAAAGTGCCGGCAACATGCTGAAGTCACGCGCATAAATACCCCTGAGTGCATCGACCACCACCGAAAGTGGCATGTAGTCAGCCACCATCCTCAACCATTGCGGCAACTGCTCCCTCGGGAAAAATGCACCCGACAAGAATGTCATTGGTGTTACCACCAAGGTAAAATAAAACATAAAGAAATCGTAGCTGGGCGCCCTGGCATTGATACACAGCCCAAACCCGGCAAACATCAAACAAGCAAGAATCAGCACAAACCAGGACAAAACCCAGAATTGAACGTCACCAATACCCAACAGTGCGACGATCAACAACATCGCCCCCGTACTAATTAAGCCTTTGCTGGCAGCCCAACTGCATTCACCCAACACCACCTCGCGCAGGCGAACCGGCGTGTTCATGATCACCTGCCATGTTTTCTGGGTGTGCATGCGTGAAAACGCAGAGTACAAGGCTTCAAAAGTGGGCGCATTCATGGCGCTAATGCATACAGCCCCCACGGCCAAGTAGTTCAGGTACGGCATGCCTCCCACATTGGGCAACATTGATCCAAGCCCCAAGCCAAAAGCCATTAGTGCCATAACCGGGTCAACCACATTGCCGAGTAACGATGGAAGCGCCAGCTTTCGCCACACCAAAAAGTTTCGGCGCCACACCTGAAATACCGCATGAAAATTAATCATCGCGCAAAGCCCTGCCAGTCAAACTGAAAAACACATCTTCCAGATTTCCCGGGCGATAAATATAGTCCACATCGGATTGGGGCGAACGTTTCAATGCCTCCAACATCTCGTCGGCTTTTTCATTCCTGAAATAAAAAGTCTCGCCTCGCTGCTCGATCGGCTCACCCTTTGAACTCACATGCTGCGACACGCAACGCGCCGCACCCGCGCCCCACAACTCCAGTACTGCGTGGCCAACCACATTGCGGATCAGCGTCAGGGGTTTGTCACAAGCCACAATATCGCCATGATCAAGCACAGCCACCCGGTCCGCCAGGCGCTGTGCCTCATCCATGTAGTGCGTCGTTAAAAACATCGCCATGCCCTGGCGCTTCAGGTCAACCAACCGATCCCAAATCACATGTTTCGCTTGCGGGTCCAGGCCCGTAGTTGGCTCATCAAGAAACAAAACCTTTGGCTGATTGATCAGGGCGCGAGCCAACATCAAACGCCTGCGCATGCCGCCAGACAATGTGGCTACCGAATCATTTCTGCGGTTTACCAACTGCGCGAAACCCAGCAACAACTCGGCACGCTCACGCAATTGCTTGCCGTGCAGGCCGAAATAACGGCCAAACACCATCAAGTTCTCGAATACCGTGAAATCGGGGTCCAGCGCATCGTATTGAGGCACCACACCCACATCCTGCCTGGCAATGTGCCCTGCTTCGGGAAGAGTTTTCCCCAGCAACTCCACCACGCCATCATCCGCCTGCGCCAAGCCCAGCGCCAAGGCAATCGTGGTTGACTTTCCAGCGCCGTTCGGCCCCAGCAAAGCAACACACTCGCCCGCATTCAGCGAAAAATTCAAACCAGTCAGTACCGCGCGTCCACCATAGGTTTTGCGTACGCCACTCAAGTTCAATACAGTAGAGCCAGCCACTTACCAAAATCCCCTACAACTTTCGACACAAAACAGACCCGTCAAAGAAAATAAAAAAGCCGCGCTAGCATAAGCTAACACGGCTTTCTTAAAACTGATTCCAGAACACTCACATTCAGCATCACTTGAAGTGGCAACACAGTCACCACAAAAAGCAATGTCAAATGTTTAGGCCTGCTCTTCAGCGATTTCTACAATCTCAGCAGTTTCGGGACGATCCACCAACTCAACCAAAGCCATTGGTGCATTGTCGCCTTTGCGGAAACCAAACTTCAAAACGCGCATGTAACCACCTGGGCGAGCCGCGTAACGAGGACCGATCTCGTCAAACAACTTAACAACCATTTCACGGTCACGCAAGCGGCTAAATGCCAAGCGCTTGTTGGCCAATGTGGGTGACTTGCCCATGGTAATAATGGGTTCTGCAATCTTGCGCAGTTCCTTGGCCTTTGGCAGCGTTGTTTTGATCACTTCGTGACGCAACAAAGCGTTGGTCATGTTTCTAAACATTGCAAGGCGGTGGCTGCTGGTGCGATTTAGTTTACGCAATCCATGACGGTGACGCATTTTAAATATCCTTCAATCTAACAAACGCTAAGCTCAAGGCTTATCGAGACCGGCGGGTGGCCAGTTTTCCAATTTCATACCGAGTGTCAAACCGCGTGCGGCCAACACCTCCTTGATTTCGTTCAATGACTTGCGACCCAGGTTTGGAGTCTTCAACAACTCGTTTTCTGTGCGCTGAATCAGATCGCCGATGTAATAAATGTTCTCTGCTTTCAAACAGTTTGCCGAACGTACTGTCAGTTCCAGATCATCGACTGGACGCAACAGGATTGGATCAACCTGTGGAGCACGTTGAGAAACTTCAGGTTCAGCCGTATTTTCCAGTGCAGCAAACACCGACAACTGCTCAACCAGAATACGCGCAGCCAAACGAATTGACTCCTCTGGCGACAACACACCATTGGTTTCAATCGACATCACCAAACGGTCCAAATCAGTACGCTGTTCTACACGCGCGCTTTCCACAGCGTAAGAGACACGTTTAACCGGGCTGAATGATGCATCCAACACGATGCGGCCAATCGCCTTGCTTGGCTCATCAGGAAAACGACGAACCGAACCTGGCACATAACCACGACCTTTTTCAACTTTGATCTGCATGTCCAGCTTGCCGCCTTGCGACAAATGGGCAATCACGTGATCTGGGTTGATGATTTCAACATCATGGGGAAGCTCAATGTCACCCGCAGTCACTACACCCTCAACCTCGCGCTTCAAAGTCACGGTCACCACATCGCGTGATTCCAACTTGAAGACGATTCCTTTCAGGTTCAACAACAGGTCTACTACGTCTTCCTGCACTCCATCCAGTGTCGAGTATTCATGAACCACACCAGCGATTGACACCTCAGTGGGAGCATAACCAATCATGGATGACAACAACACGCGACGCAGAGCATTACCCAGAGTGTGGCCATAACCACGCTCAAACGGCTCCATTACTACTTTTGCACTGTTGGGAGCGACTGTCTCGACCTCAACAATACGTGGCTTCAGCAAGCTAGCATTAAACATTCAAAATCCTTTTCAATACCCTCGGCTCGTTACACCGATAAGGCTGGGGATCCCTGGGATCAGTTAATCAAATTAACGTGAGTACAATTCAACGATCAAGCTTTCGTTGATCTCTTGAGAGAGGTCAGCGCGCTCAGGAATGCTCTTGAAAGAACCTTCCATTTTCTTCGCATCCACATTGACCCACAGCGGGAAACCCATCTGTTCAGCCAAAGTTACAGACTCAACGATACGTGCCTGTGTCTTCGACTTTTCGCGAATGGAAATCACGTCATTCAACTTCACAGAATAGGAAGGAATGTTAACGGCTTTACCATTCACCAAAATTGCCTTGTGGCTGACCAGCTGACGTGCTTCGGCGCGTGTCGAGCCAAAACCCATGCGATAAACCACATTGTCCAGACGGGATTCCAACAGTTGCAACAAGGTTTCACCGGTGTTGCCTTTGCGGCGTGATGCTTCAGCAAAGTAGCGACGGAACTGCTTTTCCAGCACTCCGTACATACGCTTCACTTTTTGCTTTTCACGCAATTGTTGGCCGTAGTCAGAGGTACGAGCACCTGAGGTGCGACCATGCTGACCTGGCTTTGAATCCAGTTTGCACTTGGAATCGAGACTACGGCGTGCGCTTTTCAGACTTAAGTCTGTGCCTTCACGACGTGACAACTTACACTTTGGACCTGTATATCTAGCCACTTGAAACCTCTTTCATTACGCGATTTGACTCGCTTCAGTCCGCCAAACGATCTGACGAACAATGGTCTTAAAAAATTAGATGCGACGACGCTTGGGAGGACGACATCCGTTGTGCGGGATCGGAGTGATGTCAGAAATACTGGTCACTTTGATACCCAATGCATTCAAAGCACGTACGCTAGACTCACGGCCTGGGCCAGGTCCTTTGATAAGTACTTCAACTGTCTTGATACCGCATTCTTGCGCGGCCTTGCCTGCAACTTCAGCAGCCACCTGAGCAGCAAAAGGAGTCGACTTGCGTGAACCCTTGAAGCCCTGTGCACCCGATGTAGACCAAGCCAAGGCGTTGCCCTGACGATCTGTGATCGTGATGATGGTGTTGTTGAATGAGGCGTGTACGTGCGCAATACCGTCAGAAATATTCTTTTTGACTTTTTTGCGTGCGCGGTTATTCGCTGTTCCTTTGGCCATTTGGCTAACCTTCCTATGATTACCTGATTATTTCTTCAGTGCGATACCAGCACGCTTCGGACCCTTGCGAGTGCGAGAGTTTGTGCGAGTACGCTGACCACGTACAGGCAGACCCTTGCGGTGACGGAAACCACGATAGCAACCCAAATCCATCAAACGCTTGATGTTCATGGTTACTTCACGGCGCAGATCACCTTCAGTCAGGTACTTGCCCACTTCGTCACGCAGCTTTTCCAAATCCGCGTCGTCGAGGTCTTTAACCTTCTTGGACTCAGGAATTGAGGTCACTGCACAAATTTTCTTGGCGGTGGAACGACCAATGCCGAAAATAGCAGTCAGACCGATAACGGTATGCTGGTGGCTTGGAATGTTAATGCCGGCAATACGAGCCATTTAAATCCCCTTTTATTAACCTTGACGCTGCTTGTGGCGCGGCTCAGAACAAATCACGCGAACAACGCCTTTGCGCTTGATCACTTTGCATTTTCTACAAATCTTTTTTACAGATGCCTGAACTTTCATGGCGAAACTCCAAAAAGAACCAATTCATTTGGCTCGAAAAACAATTCGTGCTCTGGACAAGTCGTACGGCGTCAACTCAACCGTCACCTTGTCACCAGGAAGAATCCGGATATAGTTCATCCGCATCTTGCCTGATATGTGACCAAGCACCACGTGACCATTTTCCAATTTCACTCGAAAAGTGGCGTTAGGGAGGTTTTCTACTACCTCTCCCTGCATTTGGATAACGTCGTCTTTAGACAATCACTACCTCGTTAATCCAGAACCCTTGAAGCTTGATTTCTTCAACAGGCTGTCGTATTGCTGGGACATCACGTAGGCCTGAACCTGCGCCATGAAATCCATCGCAACCACTACAATAATCAACAGAGATGTACCGCCAAAATAGAACGGAACACTCAATCCCAAAACCAGAAACTCAGGCAGCAAACACACCAGGGTGATGTAAGCCGCACCAATCAGCGTCAAACGTGTCAACACCTTGTCGATGTATCGTGACGTTTGCTCACCAGGGCGAATTCCAGGCAAAAATGCACCGCTTTTCTTCAAGTTGTCAGCAGTCTCTCTGCTGTTAAACACCAAGGCGGTGTAAAAGAAACAGAAAAAGACAATTGCAGCAGCGTATAACAACATGTACAGAGGATGACCAGGAGAAAGCGTCTGAGAGACTTCTTTCAAAAACCCAACCACTGCACCATCCCCAGTACCAAACCAGCTCGTCAAAGTTGCGGGAAGCAAAATAATGCTAGACGCAAAAATTGGTGGAATCACACCAGCCATATTTAGTTTCAATGGCAAATGCGAGGTTTGACCCTGATAAATTTTGTTACCGACCTGTCTCTTGGCATAATTCACCGTAATCTTGCGTTGGCCGCGTTCAACAAACACAACCAAGTAAGTCACCGCCACCGCGAGAACAACGATCATCAGAGCAATCAGAGAATTCATCGCGCCGGTTCTAACCAGTTCAAACAAACCACCAATCGCCCCCGGCAACCCAGCCGCAATACCGGCAAAGATCAAAATAGAGATACCGTTGCCCAAACCACGTTCTGTAATCTGCTCACCCAACCACATCAAGAACATGGTTCCGGTGACCAAAGAAACAGCAGTAGTAAAACGAAACGCCATGCCCGGATCAATTACCAAACCAGCCTGAGACTCAAGAGCGATCGAAATGCCAATCGCCTGAAAAGTGGCCAGAAAGAAGGTGCCGTAGCGGGTATATTGGGTAATCTTGCGACGACCGGCCTCACCTTCCTTCTTCAAAGCCTCTAACTGAGGAACTACCACGCTGGCCAACTGCATCACAATCGACGCAGAAATGTAAGGCATGATACCCAAGGCAAAAACGGTAAAGCGGGAAAGTGCCCCGCCCGAGAACATGTTGAACATGCCCAAGATGCCGCCTTGCTGGCTATCAAACAACTGCTTCAGCTGGGTAGGATCGATTCCAGGTACAGGAATGTGTGCGCCAATACGATACACAATCAGAGCCAGCAACAAAAACACCAAACGCTTGCGCAGGTCAGCGAATTTGTTGGATGACGCCAATGTAGATGGATTAAAGGCCACGCGATGCTCTCTTAAGCGTTAATGGTGCCGCCAGCTGCCGAGATGGCCTCTGCTGCGCCTTTCGTTGCCTTAATGCCGTTCAATACCACAGCACGCTTGATCTCACCAGCCAGAATTACCTTCACTGACAAAGTTTGAGCCGGAACCAGGCCAGCCTGCTTCAAAGTCAGAATATCAATGGTATCCACAGCCAATGTGTCCAGATCGGTCAAACGGATCTGGGCATTAAAAGCGGCAGTGCGGGATGAAAAACCACGCTTGGGCAAACGACGGTGCATAGGCATTTGACCGCCTTCAAAACCGACTTTATGAAAACCGCCGCTGCGTGACTTTTGACCCTTGTGACCACGGCCAGCAGTTTTACCCCAGCCGGAGCCAATACCACGACCCACGCGCTTGCGGTTGAACTTACTGCCTGGTGCAGGTGCAAGTGTATTCAGTTCCATTATGCAGCCTCAACTTTCAACAGGTAGGACACCTTGTTAATCATTCCACGCACTTCGGGTGTATCAACCAGCACTCGGCTATGGTTCATACGACGCAGACCCAAACCGCGCACAGTTGCACGATGAGTTTCTTTGGTTCCGATAATGCTCTTAACCAACGTAACTTTTACAGATCCGCTCATGATTAAGCCTCAAATAACTTTTCAACTGACAAGCCACGCTTTGCGGCGATCTCAGCTGGGGTTTGCAACTTGCCCAAAGCATCCAAAGTTGCGCGAACCAGATTGTAAGGATTCGAGGAACCATGGCTCTTGGCCACGATATTGCGAACACCCACAACTTCCAGAACGGCGCGCATAGGGCCGCCCGCGATAATGCCGGTACCTTCTTGCGCTGGAGCCAGGAACACCTTAGAGGCACCGTGCTGACCGTACACAATGTGATGAATGGAGCCATCGCGCAGCGATACTTTTTCCATCTGGCGACGAGCCTGTTCCATGGCCTTTTGAACCGCCACGGGCACTTCACGGGATTTGCCTTTGCCCATACCCACGCTACCGTCACCATCACCTACTACGGTCAATGCTGCGAAGCCCAGGATACGGCCACCCTTAACAACCTTGGTCACGCGGTTAACCGCGATCATTTTTTCCTTCAGGCCGTCATCACGCGCTTCAGGCGCGGCATTTTTACCTTGCATTCTTGCCATGATCACTCCTTAGAATTTCAAGCCAGCTTCACGCGCAGCGTCAGCCAGTTCTTTAACGCGACCATGATAGGCAAAGCCTGAACGGTCAAAAGCAACTTCGCTGATACCGGCCGCCAAGGCGCGCTTAGCAATCGCAGCTCCAACCAATGCTGCAGCAGCCTTGTTCGAACCGGACTTACCTTCCAGCTGAGCACGCAACTCTTTGTCATTGGTAGACGCAGCGGCCAACACCTGACCACCATCTGCAGAATGAACTGCAGCGTAAATGTGGGAGTTGGTACGGAACACACACAGACGGGTTGCACGAGCAAGCGCGATACGACGTCTGGTTTGTTTTGCACGACGGGCACGTGCTTCTTGTTTAGTTTCCATGATTTACCTCTTGGCGCCTTATTTCTTCTTGGTCTCTTTGATAACCACACGCTCATCCGAATAACGCACACCCTTGCCTTTGTAGGGCTCTGGTGGACGATACGCGCGAATCTCAGCGGCAGTTTGACCAATCACTTGTTTGTCGGCACCCTTTAAGACGATCTCTGTGGGTGTTGGCGTCTCAGCCTTCACGCCTGCTGGCAATTTGTGAATGACAGGGTGAGAAAAACCCAGTGCCAGGTTGATCGAATCACCCTGAACCGCGGCTTTATAACCCACACCCACCAATTGCAGCTTGCGCTCGAAACCCTTGCTCACACCGTTAACCATGTTGGCCAACAATGCGCGGGCCGTTCCAGCCTGCGCGTTTGCATCAGTCGTATCTACAACTGGCTTCACGGACAGAATGCCGTTCTCGAACACTGGCATAACCAATGAATTCACATTCAGCTTCAATTCGGCGCTACCGCCCTTTACTGAAACAACCTGACCATTCACGGTAACCTGCACACTTGAAGGCACAGAAATGGGAGCTTTCGCTACTCTTGACATTTCATTACCCCTTTAAGCGACGTAGCAGATAACTTCGCCGCCAATACCAGTGGTACGGGCCTTGCGATCAGTCATCACGCCTTTGGAAGTTGAAACAATTGCCACACCCAAGCCGTTCATTACCTCAGGAATAGCGTCTTTGCCTTTGTAAATACGCAAACCGGGCTTGGAAACGCGCTCGATCTTTTCGATCACTGGGCGACCAGCGTAGTACTTCAACTCAATTTTCAATACAGGTTTTGCGGACTCACCCACAATTGAGAAGCTCTCAATGTAGCCTTCGTCTTTCAAAACTTGCGCAATAGCTACCTTCACTTTTGAGGAAGGCATCTCAACCGAAACCTTGTCAACACCCTGAGCATTGCGAATGCGGGTCAACATGTCGGCGATTGGATCACTCATACTCATAATTAGAACCCCTTACCAACTTGCCTTAGTGATTCCAGGAATCTCACCACGCATGGCAATTTCACGGATCTTGTTACGGGCCAGACCGAACAAACGGAATGTGCCGCGGGGACGACCAGTCAATTCGCAGCGATTGCGCTGACGAGTTGGGTTCGCATTTCTTGGCAGCGCCTGCAACTTAAGACGTGCCTCATAACGGTCTGCTTCACTGACCGACTGATCTTTTACAATCTTGTTCAAAGCCTCACGCTTGGCCGAGTACTTCTTGACCAGTGCTGCGCGCTTTTTCTCACGATTAATCAAAGCTAGTTTTGCCACGTCACACCTCAGTTACGGAACGGGAACTTGAAAGCGGTCAACAAAGCCTTGGCTTCATCGTTGGTACGCGCTGTCGTAGTTACGCTGATGTTGAGACCCCGAAGTGCGTCGATTTTGTCGTACTCAATCTCAGGGAAAATAATCTGTTCTTTGATACCAATGTTGTAGTTGCCACGGCCATCGAAAGATTTGCCAGACACCCCACGGAAGTCGCGCACACGAGGAAACGCGATCGTTACCAAACGATCCAGGAATTCATACATGCGGTCTCCGCGCAGAGTTACCATACAACCTACTGGATAACCTTCGCGAATCTTGAAACCGGCAATCGCCTTTTTGGCTTTCGTCACCACCGGCTTCTGGCCAGCGATTTTAGTCAAATCACCAACAGCGTGCTCAATGATCTTTTTGTCATTGACGGCCTCACCCACACCCATATTCAGGGTAATTTTGGTAATGCGAGGCACTTCCATCACCGACTTGTAACCAAACTGCTTGGTCAACTGACCAACCACTTCGTTTCTATAAAACTCTTGAAAACGTGACACGACGGCCCCCTTAGTTTGCCAACTGAGCGCCGGTTTTCACCAGGACTCGCACGGACTTTCCATCAACTTCCTTGATGGCTACACGAGATGGCTTACCTGTCTCTTTGTCAAACAAGCTGACATTGGACTGGTGGATAGGCATTGTTTTGTCAACAACACCACCAACATCTCCCTTCATAGGATTTGGCTTTTGATGCTTCTTAACGATGTTGACACCCTCTACCAAGAGGTACTCATCGTTCACACGGGAAAGCACAACGCCTTTCTTTCCCTTGAACTTGCCGTTAAGAACCAGCACTTCATCGCCTTTGCGAATTTTGTTCATATTTACCTCACAGAACTTCTGGTGCCAACGACACGATTTTCATGAACTTTTCATTACGAAGCTCACGTGTCACTGGGCCAAAAATACGGGTACCGATGGGTTCAAGTTTTGCATTCAACAAAACCGCTGCGTTGCTGTCGAATTTAATCAACGCACCATCTGGGCGACGAACGCCCTTGGCCGTACGAACGACCACCGCGTTGTAAATTTCGCCTTTCTTGACACGACCGCGTGGGGCCGCATCTTTAATGGACACCTTGATGATGTCACCAATGCCCGCGTAACGGCGCTTGGAACCACCAAGAACCTTGATGCACATTACAGAACGCGCACCCGTGTTGTCGGCCACATCTAGCCGTGATTGCATTTGTATCATGGATTGTCAAACCAACTTAATTGCTTTCGCAACCAGTTTTGGTCCCGCAAGGGTTGAAAAGATAGCCTGCTATATTAGCAGGCTTGAATTACTTGAGCAAGACAAAAATCAGATGATTTTCGCTTTCTCCAACACTTTGGTCACACTCCAAGATTTTGTCTTGGAAATTGGACGACCTTCGCAGATCTCAACCAGGTCACCCTCACCCACTTCATTACTTTCGTCGTGGGCAGTGTACTTGTGAGACTTAACGATGTACTTGCCATAAATCGGATGCTTGATTCGGTTTTCAACCATCACAACCACCGATTTGGTCATCTTGTCACTTACAACGCGACCCACCAGGGTACGCTTCAAACTTACTTTCGTTTCGGTGCTCATGCGGACCTCTTCGATTGAGTCATCACCGTTTTTACACGTGCGATGTCTTTACGTACTTTTGCCAACTGGGAGTTGTTGGTCAGCTGCTGCGTAGCAGCCTGCATACGCAGAGAAAACTGCGCGCGCAACAACTCTTCCAACTCTTTCGTCAATTCTGCAGCGCTTTTGCCGCGCAATTCAGAAGCTTTCATTGCTTAACTCCCAATCTGACGTGTTACGAACACACAAGGAAGAGGCAACTTGGCAGCTGCTAGGCGGAACGCCTCACGCGCCAACTCTTCACTCACACCGTCCATCTCGTAGAGCACCTTACCAGGCTGAATCTCAGCCACATAAAACTCAACGCTACCCTTACCGTTACCCATACGAACTTCTGCAGGCTTGTTGGTAATTGGCTTGTCCGGAAACACGCGAATCCAAATCTTACCGCCACGTTTGATGTGGCGAACCATGGCTCGACGAGCTGACTCGATCTGGCGTGCAGTCAAGCGACCGCGGCCAGTGGACTTCAGACCGTAAACACCAAAAGAAACACTTGCGCCACGCGTGGCCAGACCGGTATTACGGCCTTTGTGTTCTTTTCTATATTTGCGACGTGATGGCTGTAACATCATGCGCTCCTAGATTACTGTTCTGAGGAAGTGCTGGCAGCGCCTTCCTCTTTGTTTGAACCACTAGCTGCTGCGCTAGCACCTTCGGGTTTACGCGCTTTGCGTGCACCGGCTCCGGCTGGACGAGTGGAGGGACGACGCGGACGACGCTCTTCCTTTTCTGCCTCAACTGGTGCTGCGGCCACATCGCCACGACCCAATGTGTCACCCTTGTACACCCAAACCTTGATGCCGATGATGCCGTAGGTGGTAGCGGCTTCACTTGTGGCGTAATCAATGTCTGCACGCAGTGTGTGCAAAGGCACACGACCTTCACGGTACCACTCGGTACGGGCAATTTCGATGCCATTCAAACGACCCGAGGACATGATCTTGATACCTTGGGCACCCATGCGCATTGCGTTTTGCATCGCGCGCTTCATGGCACGGCGGAACATAATGCGACGCTCGAGCTGCTGGGAAATTCCGTCGGCGATCAATTGCGCGTCAATTTCAGGCTTGCGAACTTCTTCGATGTTCACATGAACTGGCACACCAACCAATTTTTGCAAGCTGGCTTTCAACAACTCAATGTCTTCACCTTTCTTGCCAATCACCACGCCTGGACGAGCTGAGTAAATTGTCACGCGAGCATTCTTGGCTGGACGTTCAATCAGCACCCGACCAACTGACGCATTTTTCAACTTCTTCTTCAGGAAATCACGAACCTGAATGTCTTCAAGAAGCATCTTGGAGAAATCACGATTCGATGCGTACCAGCGAGAAGCCCAGTTGCGTGATACCGCGAGGCGAAAGCCCGTAGGGTTAATCTTCTGACCCATGTAACCCCCTTAGTTTCCAACCGTCACATAAATGTGACTGGTCTTCTTAGTGATACGATTGCCACGGCCCTTGGCTCGCGCTGTAAAGCGCTTCAACACAGGACCCTCTTCCACGTAAATGGTTTTTACTTTCAATTCATCAACATCAGCACCATCATTGTGCTCGGCGTTGGCGATTGCACTTTCCAACACTTTTTTCACAATCAATGCCGCCTTCTGCGGAGAGAAAGCAAGAATGTTCAAGGCTTGATCAACCTTTTTACCGCGAATCAAATCAGCGACCATGCGGCCACGCTGAGGAGACAAGCGAACACCCTTCAAAATTGCACGAGTTTCCATTTCTTACCCCTTATCGCTTGGCCTTCTTGTCAGCCGCGTGCCCCTTGAAAGTGCGTGTCAACGCAAATTCACCGAGTTTGTGACCAACCATGTTTTCGTTGATGTACACAGGCACATGTTGCTTGCCATTGTGAACAGCGATTGTCAGACCGATGAACTCAGGGAGTACAGTCGAGCGACGTGACCAGGTTTTAATTGGACGCTTGTCCTTGGATGCTGCAGCAGCCTCTACTTTTTTGATCAAGTGGGCGTCGCAGAAAGGACCTTTTTTTAATGAACGAGACATATCTGTTTACCCCACTTAACGCTTGTGACGACGCTGAACAATCATCGAATTGGTACGCTTGTTGTTGCGAGTGCGGTAGCCTTTGGCTGGCTGACCCCACGGGCTCACAGGCACACGACCTTCGCCGGTCTTACCTTCACCACCACCGTGCGGGTGATCTACCGGGTTCATCGCGGTACCACGCACAGTTGGGCGAATACCCTTCCAGCGTGTTGCACCAGCCTTACCCACCTTCTTCAAACTGTTCTCTTCGTTGCTCACTTCACCAATAGTGGCGCGGCATTCGATGTGAACACGACGGATTTCACCAGAGCGCAAACGCATTTGGGCGTAGGTGCCGTCACGGGCCAGCAACATGGCTGAGCCACCGGCCGAACGTGCAATTTGAGCACCTTTGCCTGGCAGCATTTCTACACAGTGCACTGTTGTACCCACGGGAATGTTGCGAATTGGCAAAGTATTACCGATCTTGATTGGCGCCTCAGAGCCATTCACAACGGTTTGACCCAACTGCAAACCACGGGGTGCAATAATGTATGCGCGCTCACCATCTGCATAGCAGATCAAGGCGATGTGGGCCGTACGGTTTGGATCGTACTCAATCGTTTCCACTTTCGCTGGCACGCCGTCTTTGTTGCGTTTGAAGTCAACCATGCGGTAGTGCTGCTTGTGACCACCACCCATGTGACGAGTAGTAATGCGACCATTGTTGTTACGACCTGCAGTCTTGGATTTCTTTTCCAGAAGCGGTGCGTAAGGCTCACCCTTGTGCAAATGCGGATGAACCACTTTCACCATGGCACGACGGCCGGGTGATGTTGGCTTTAATTTAACTAATGGCATGTTACGCAGCCTCCGAGAAATTAATTTCCTGACCAGCTTTCAGTGCAACATAGGCTTTGCGCACATCGGAGCGGCGCCCCATGGTGCGGCCAAAACGCTTCTGCTTGCCAGCAATGTTGACTACACGCACAGCCTCAACCTCAACCTTGAACAGCAGCTCTACAGCAGCCTTGATCTCGTGTTTGGTCGCAGTGGTGCAAACCTTAAAAGCAATTTGCTCATGCTTGTCGGCCAGCATGGTGCTCTTTTCAGAGACGATGGGTGCCAACAAAATTTTCATTAAACGCTGGGTGTTCATGCGTACATCTCCTGCAGTTTGTCGATTGCAGCACGAGTCGCAACCACTTTCTTGAAATAAATCAAGGAAAGAGGGTCGGCGTAGCGTGGCTCGACCACTGCCACATTGGGCAGGTTTCTGGATGCCAGGTACAAGTTTTCGTCCACTGAATCAACAATCATCAGGACTGAATCGAGACCCATGCCTTTCAATTTTTGATCAAGCAGCTTTGTCTTTGGTGCTTCCAAGTCCAAGGACTCAACCACAACCAAACGACCTTCTCGACTCAATTGAGACAGGATGGAGCAAACGCCCGCGCGGAACATTTTCTTGTTCAGCTTCTGCGTAAAATTCTCATCGGGAGAGTTCGGAAAGGTTTTACCGCCTCCGCGCCACAAGGGGCTAGAGACTGCACCAGCACGCGCACGGCCAGTACCTTTCTGCTTCCAAGGCTTGCGCGTTGAGGCACGAACTTCAGAACGATCTTTTTGTTGACGTGTACCCTGACGTGCGTTGGCCTGGTACGCAACAACCAACTGATGAATCAGCGGCTCGTTGTATTCACGGCCAAACACAACATCGGAAACCTGAACAGTTTGAGAGGCCTGCCCAGAATCACTAATGACTTTCAATTCCATCTGGTTCCCCTTACGCCTTTGCCTTGACAGCTGGCTTAACCAACAATTGGCCACCCTTTGATCCGGGCACAGCGCCCTTGATCAAAAGCAAACCACGCTCGGCGTCAACACGAACCACTTCCAGATTCTGGGTGGTTCGATTTACGTTACCCAATTGACCTGCCATACGCTTACCAGGGAAGACTCGACCTGGATCCTGGGCCATACCGATTGAACCGGGCGCATTGTGGGAGATCGAGTTACCGTGGGACGCGCGCTGCGAACTAAAGTGGTGACGCTTGATGGCACCGCTGAAACCTTTACCCTGCGTTACACCACTGACGTCAACTTTTTGACCAGGCGCAAAAATTTCTGCTGAAACGGCAGCACCAACCTGCAATTCAGCAAGCTTGGCCGTGTCAACGCGAAATTCAACAAGGGAGGAAGCGGCTTCGATAGAAGCTGCTGCAAAATGACCAGCCTGCGCCTTGACAACGCGGGAGGCTCGCTTGGACCCGTAGGCCAACTGAACGGCTGTGTAGCCATCTTGTTCGAGTGTTTTGAGCTGCGCAACACGGTTAGAAGACACATCAACAACAGTCACGGGAATTGAAACACCCGCGTCTGTAAAGATGCGCATCATGCCGATCTTGCGACCAATAAGGCCTAGACTCATGATTTCTCCAATTTCGGCTACGATTGGCCGAATGATTAAATTCTATCTAAAGCTAACCTTTTGAAAAGGTTAGCCGAAGATTATATGCGTTAATTAAATTTATTGCAACTTGATTTCAACATCTACACCAGCAGGCAGATCCAGCTTCATCAAAGCATCTACAGTTTTGTCTGTAGGGTCAACGATGTCCATCAGACGCTGATGGGTGCGGATCTCGAACTGGTCACGTGAAGACTTGTTCACGTGAGGGGAACGCAGAATGTCGAAGCGCTTGATTCGGGTAGGCAACGGAACCGGACCTTTCACCACGGCGCCTGTGCGCTTGGCTGTTTCCACGATTTCGAGTGCAGACTGATCAATCAGCTTGTAGTCGAAAGCTTTCAAGCGAATACGAATTTTTTGATTATTCATGTTTGTTCCTAAAGAGCTGAAAGAGTGTGACCAAACTTAACTTTTGGCTCACCTCAAAATTACCCGCATCAAGCGATTGATGCGGGCCCATTCCAAGTATTACTTGGTGATTTTGGCAACTACGCCAGCACCTACCGTACGCCCGCCTTCGCGAATCGCGAAACGC